>JANYKU010000024.1 GCA_025358075.1 Ilumatobacteraceae bacterium | reverse complement strand
CGCGCGTAAAGTGCAGTCGCAAGGGTGTCCAGATCGGCGTCCACGAAGACCTCCAAGGTTTGACGTTGGGATGCAACGCCGATCATGGACACCCCGCACACCCCAAACGCGGACCCTCACCCCTTGGAATAGATCATCTAGCAGGGTGCTGAAGAACACCGATTTCGGTCCATTTCGCGATCCAGAACACCTGGTAGATCGATCGGCGAAGCGACCCGAGAGTCGATTTTCAGCACCCTGCTAGACCTACGAACATGGAGAACACCGTGACAACGTCCGCCGACGAGAGCACCACGAAGCTGCTCGCAGCAGTAGAAGAACTTGGCCCGTTGTGGCGCGAGCGCATGGGCGAGCACGACAAGACCTCGACGTTTCCGTACGAGAACCTCGCAGAAGCGAAGGAGGCAGGCCTCCATCGGTTGACCGTGCCGACCGAGTACGGCGGCTTCGGCTACTGGCTGCCCGGCAACTTCAGCGGCTTCTATCGCATCCTCGAACGCATCGCCTACTGGGATACCAACACCGCCCAGCTGCTGCAGGTCCACAATCACGCGGCCGGCATCATCGGGTTCCATTCCTCCGCCGCACAGCGCGACAAGTTCCTGCCGGAGATCGTTGACGGCGCCTTCCTCGCCTCGCTCGGATCCGAGGCTCACTTGTACGAGAACGGAGCCGAGGCCCTTGCTTCCGAACTGACTGCCGTCGACGGTGGCTACCGACTCACCGCCCGCAAGGCGTTCGCCTCGGTCGCCGCGATTGCCCGATATCTGATGGTCTGGTGCGCGGTAGAGGGCGACACCGCCTACGCCTCGCGGATGGTGTTCGCCGTCGTGCCCACCGATGCTCCCGGCGTCCGCCTGCTCGACGACTGGCACATGCTCGGCATGCGTTCAACGGTCTCGTGCAGCGTTGCGTTCGAGAACGTCTTCGTACCCAACGATCACCTCGTGGGCGTGCCAGGCGGATGGATCGAGAACGACCCGCGGACCTTCTCGTGCGGCTATGCGGCCAACCACCTCGGCACGGCTCAGGGTGCGTTCGACTTCATCGCCGGCTACGTCGCCGGCCGGCCCGACCTCAGCGGGTCGGAAGCTGTGAAGGTGCGAATCGGCCGGATGGACGCGCAGCTGTTCGCGGCTCGTAGTGCGTTGCGCTCGACTGCTGCTCGACTCGATCGTGGAGACGACCCCGACGAATGCGAGGCGGATGCCATCCGCACCATGCACCTCGCCAAGAACGCCGTGCTCGACATTCCGTTCCAAGGCTTCGACATCGTCGGTGCGCGAGCCGCCCACGAGCGTTACCCGCTCGGTCAGATGATGCGCGATGCCCGTACGTTCACGCTGCACTTCCGCGACGACCTCTACGTGCAGCGTCTCGCCGACATGGCGATGGGGAAGGGATTCTCGGCCAAGAAGGCCCGCAGTGGCTCGACACCGTTCGACCAATCCGCCGCGGGAGCGTGAGGTGCACGACGACACCGAGTTGTTGATCGACGTCTGCTCGATCGACTCGATCTGGGGCAAAGAGCGGCAACTTGCCGAGTTCTTCGCGGGGCAGCTCCGCGCCTGGGGCTGCGACGACGTCGAGCTGGTCGAGTCGCGACCCGACAGGCCGTCCGTCGGCGCTCGCCTCAGCGGCACCGGGGGAGGCCGGTCGTTGGTCCTCAATGGTCATCTCGACATCTACGAGCTCAGCGAGGACTGGACCCGCGACCCCTTCAACGCAGCGTTGGAGGACGGCAAGGTCTACGGGGCCGGAATCGCCGACATGAAGGCCGGCACCGCCGCAGCGGCTGCTGCGGTGCGGCGGATCGCGGCCAGCGACGATCGCCCGCGCGGCGACGTCATCTTCCAGGGCGTGTCGTGCCACTTCGAGGGCGGCGTCGGAACCCGATCGTTGTGTGCGGCCGGGTTCGTGGGCGACGCGGCGATCGATTGCGAGCCGTCGAGCAACACCATCGGCATCGCCCATCGAGGCGCCGCGTATCTGAAGATCACGACCAAGGGCCGCCAGGCACACACGACGTACAAACATCTCGGTGTAAATGCGATCGAGACGATGGAGCCGATCCTTGCGGGCTTGCGGGAGTTGGAGTCGACCCTCCCGTACGAGCCGCACCCGCTCCTGCCCGGCGGGCCGATTCTCAACATCGGCACGATCAGCGGCGGCACCAAACACAACCAGGTGCCTGATCGCTGCGCGGTCACCCTCGACATCCGCCTGCTGCCAAGCCAGGATCCGCACGACGTCAAGCGGCGCGTCGAGGAGATGATCGAACACCTTCGCACGACGGTCGATTCGCGCATCGATGCCGTGGTCGAGTTCAGCGAGCACTGGCTCTCGGGACCGCGCCACCCGTACGAGATCGCAGCCGACGCGCCGATCGTCGTGTCGCTCGACGAGGCGGTTCGAGCCGTGACTTCCAGCGAACCGATCTATCGAGGCGTGCCGTTTTGGTGCGACCTCGTGGCATTGCGGCAATTCGGCGTCGACGGTGTCAACTTCGGCCCGGGCGACCCGCCGTACAACTTCCCCGACGAGTACGTCTTCGAAGCCCAATATCTCCAGGCCGTCGATGTCTACGAGCACCTGATCCGCGAGTTCTGCCAGTGAGCGACCTCAACGTCGTCCACGCGACCTCGCTGGCCCGAGTCGACGACGGTGGCCAGCCACGCCGTGGCCCGACGCAGGGCGACCTCGGGATCATCGCCGATGGGGCGGTCGCGATCCGCAACGGTGTGATCGTCGCAGTCGGCACCACCGACGAAGTCCTCGCGTCACACGGAGACGACGTGCCGACGATCGACGGGCAAGGCCGATGTGTGTTGCCAGGCCTCGTCGAATGCCACAGCCACCCCCTCTTTGCCGGCGAGCGCCACCATGAATACGCCGAGCGCCTCGCCGGCGCGTCGCTGGCCGAGGTTGCAGCTCGCGGGGGCGGGATCTGGTCGAGCGTGCTGGCCACACGGCAAGCCGGCGACGACGAGCTGCTCGCCAGACTGGGCACGTCGCTACGAAGGATCGTGTCGGGTGGCGTCACCACTCTCGAGGTCAAATCGGGCTACGGCCTCACCGTCGACGAGGAGCTTCGACAACTGGGGTTGCTGCAGCAGGCCCGATCATTGACGCCCATGCAACTGGCCGTCACGTTCCTCGGTGCTCACGTCGTGCCGCGTGATCTCGATGGCGACATCGAACGACCCGCCGATGATCGCGCCGAGCGATACACCGATCTCATCGAGGGCGACATGCTGTCGGCAGTAGTGGCGCAGGGCCTCGCCCAGTTTCAAGACGTCACCGTCGAGCAGGGTTACTTCTCGCCGGAACAGGCTCTGCGACTGATGCGTCGCAGCCGGCAGTTGGGCCTGCCCGTACGTGTGCATGCCGATGCGTGGGCGCCGTCGCACGGCTGGCGCACCGCGGTCGAGGGCGGTGCCGTCTCGGCGGAGCATCTCACCTACACGCCGGCAGCCGAGATCCGTGAAGTTGGTCGAACCGACACGATCGCGGTGGTCCTGCCCATGGCCGAGCTCATCTACATGACCAGCCAACGAGCCGATGCCCGGCTGTTCATCGAGCAGGAGGTGCCGGTCGCTGTTGCCACCGACTTCTGTTCGTCCATCCACGCCACCTCATTGCTCAACACGCTCGCCACCGCCGCGCCGTGGTTCCGCATGACTCCTGCAGAAGTCATCGTTGGTGCCACCCTCAACGCCGCATACAGCCTCGGCATGCAGGCTTCGTGCGGTTCGCTCGACGTGGGCAAGCGCGGTGACCTCCTCATCCTCGCCTGCGCTCACCCAGATGAGGTGTGCTTGGCAGTTGGCGCACCCCTTCTCGACACCGTCGTCATCGCCGGCGAGGTCGCGGTGGGTGCCGGGTCGTGATGTCGATGCTGAAGATCAGAGCATCGGCGTGATTCGGGTGGTGTCGGGCGAGTTCGGCGGCCGCAAGCTGCTGGTTCCCGCCGGCGTGGCGACGCGCCCGACGACCGACAAGGTCCGCCAAGCGGTGTTCAACTCGCTCGACAGTGCCGGTCTCATCGACGGTGCTGCCATTGTCGATCTCTATGCCGGCTCGGGTGCCCTCGGCATCGAAGCCCTGTCGAGGGGCGCCGCAACGTGCGTGTTCGTCGAACGTGACCGTGCCGCGCTGCAAGCCTTGCGGGCCAACATCGCTGCGCTCGGGTTGACCGACCGAGCAACCGTCGTCACGTCCGACGTGCCTGCGTGGGTGCCTGCGCTCCGCGGCGTCGATCTCGCCCTGATCGACCCGCCATACGAGTTCGACGGCTGGGATCAACTGCTGGGGTTGCTGCGGGTTCCATACGTCGTCGCCGAGTCCGGTCGCCAAATCGAAGCGCCGATCGGGTGGGATCTCTTGAGATCGCGGCGTTATGGCAGGACCTGGGTCACGCAACTCGAACGACTAGCGTGAGTCGACGCATGGCCCTTCGAACCGCATCCCAGTTGGCCCACCCATGATCACCGTGTTGTATCCCGGAAGTTTCGATCCGTTTCATCTCGGCCATCTCGACGTGATCGAGCAATCGGTCGCACTCTTCGGTGAGGTCGTCGTCGGCGTGATGCACAACCCGACCAAACCAAGTGGCATGTTCACCCTCGACGAGCGCGTCGAGATGATCCGCAACAGCATCGCTTACATGCCGCCGGTCAAGGTCATCGCCTTCGGCGGGCTGGCGGTCGACGCGGCCCGCGAGGTGGCAGCGGCATTCATCGTCAAGGGCCTGCGCACCGGTGGTGATTTCGAGGTCGAACAACAGATGGCCCACACCAACCACGCCGTCAGCGGGGTGCGGACCGTGTATCTGCCCTGCAAACCGGCCCTGGTCTCGATCAGCAGCCGATTCATTCGCGAGATCGCTCACTATGGCGGCGATGTCTCGGCGCTCGTTCCACCTCCTGTCGCGGCCCAGTTGTCTCGGGTGCATCCACGCGACGAGGTCTTCTGAGGCCTATCTTGACTGCGGAAATGACGTACGAAGACGGCAACGATGGGTTCGAAGAGGAGGAGGAATTCGACGACTCCGATGCGTTCGTGCGCAGCACGAACGGCTATGTCGGCGACGCCGAAGCCTTGCTCCGCAGAGCGATTGACATCATCGCGTCTGCACCCACCATGCCGCTGTCGTCGTCGCCACGCATCGACCGCGACGAGATCATCGAGCTGCTGGAAGAGTCGTTGCACCGGCTACCAGAAGAGATGCGCCAAGCGCGTTGGATGATCAAGGAACGTCAGGAGTTCGTATCGAAGACCCGCCGCGAGGCCGACGAACTGCTCGAGGCGGCTCGCGTTCAGGCCGAGCGAATGGTGCAGCGAACTGAGGTCGTACGGGCTGCCGAACAGCGCGCCCGGCAGATCAGCGAGGCTGCCGATGCTGACTCGCGACGTCTGCGCCACGAGACGGAAGACTTCCTCGATCAGCGGCTGGGCAGCTTCGAGATCCTCCTCGACCGGCTCCAGAAGACGGTTCATGCCGGGCGATCGAGGTTGTCGATCGGCGTTCATCGAATCGAGGAAGCAGTCGACGAAGAAGACCCCACCAAGGGTTTCTTCGACCAAGATCGCTGACGGTCGCCCGCAGTTAACCTGTGGGCCATGTCCAATCAGCTGCTGTTCAACGCTGCCGAACTGCTGCGCCGACCCGGCTCGGAGCGGCGTCTCAGTCTGCAACCCACTGTGGTCGAACTGGGCATCGCCGACCAACGCTTCGATGCCGGGGCGACCGTACTGGTGGACCTGCGGCTGGAATCGCTGACCGACGGCATCGTCGTCGACGGCGAGTTGCGGGCTCCGTGGGCCGATTCGTGCCGGCGCTGCCTCGCCGCAGCCGCCGGCCAAGTCGTCAGCGAGATCCACGAGCTGTACCAGCAGGTGGTCACCGACCCCGACGCGTTCGAGATCGTTGGCGATCAGATCGACCTGGTCCCAATGGTCCGCGAGAACCTCCTGCTCGACGCCCCGCTGGCACCACTTTGCCGGGCGGACTGCGCCGGCCTCTGCCCGACGTGCGGCATCGACCTCAACACCGCGAGCTGCGACTGCGCTGCCGTTGTGGTCGATCCCAGGTGGGATGCGCTGAGCCAGCTCAAGACAAATCTCCCTGAGCAGTAGCCGCAACCGGCGCCCGTCCCGCTAACCTCTCGTAGCTCGTTTCGTCAAGGAAGACTGCTGTGGCCGTTCCCAAGAAGAAGAAGTCGAAGTCGAAGTCGCGTAGCCATCGTGCTGCCGCGTGGAAGCTGTCGGCACCACCGCGCAGCGTGTGCCCACGTTGTGCGGCCGCCAAGCTGCCCCACACGGTGTGCCCTGCCTGCGGCTGGTACAAAGACCGCGTCGCCGTCGACGTCGGCTGATCAACACCTCCTCGATGTTGCCGATCGCAGTCGACGCGATGGGCGGTGATCGGGCACCTGGCGAGATCGTTGCCGGTGCTCACGCTGCAGCCGCGCTCGGCATTCCCGTCGTGCTCGTCGGCCCACCAGGCCTCGAGGGTCGCGGCGACCTCGAATTGATCGAAGCCTCCGAGGTCATCGCCATGGACGACGATGCCGCCAACGGTGTTCGCCGTAAGAAGGACTCCACCCTGGTCCGCGCCGCCGAGGCAGTGCGCGACGGCAAGGCATCGGCGATGGTCTCCGCCGGCAACACCGGTGCGACGATGGCGTCGGCACTGTTGCGCATGGGGCGCATCAAAGGGGTCAGCCGTCCAGCGATCGCGACGCCGATCCCGGTGCCGGGGCACAGCCCCAACATCCTGCTCGACGCCGGGGCCAATGCCGAGGTGCAACCGGAATGGTTGGTTCAGTTCGGCCAGATGGGGTCGGTCTACGCCCGTCACCGCTTCGGGATCGATCGTCCGTCGGTCGGTCTGCTGTCGATCGGTGAAGAACCGGGCAAGGGCGACACGTTGCGAAAAGAAGCGTACGAGCTCCTGTTGCACGCACCCGGGATCGACTTCATCGGCAACGTCGAGGGTCGCGATGTGATGAAGAAGACCGCCGACGTCATCGTCACCGATGGCTTCACCGGCAACGTCGTGCTGAAAGCGCTGGAAGGCGGCCTGCGGGCAATCCTCACTGCTCTCCTCGAAGCCTTTGCTGCGGACGAGCAGTACAAGCCGCATGCCGACGCCTTGTTGCCGGCGTTGCTCCCGCTGTACGAGCAGGTCAGCCCGGAGACGTACGGCGGGGCGATGCTGCTCGGCGTCGAGGGTGTGTGCATCATCAGCCACGGTTCGTCGAACTCGAAGGCGATCCTCAATGCGATCAAACTCGCCAATGAGATGGTGCAGCATCGGCTGGTCGACGAGATCCGCACCACCGTCGCACTTCACGCATAGCCGCGCTGTCCCCCAGCGCCCCGGTCGACGAGCTAGGCTGCCGCGCTGCTAACGCCACCTGAGGAGTGTGTACCCGTGCCTGCCGAGTCCGACGTCGAACAGGGTCCGCTCGATCGCAATGAAGTGTTCAAGATCGTTCGTGCCAACCTCGCCGACATTCTCGAGATCGAGCCATCGACCATCACCGAGGGCCAATCGTTCGTCGACGACCTCGACGCCGATTCGCTGGCGCTGATCGAACTGGTCGAAGCACTCGAAGAAGATCTCAGCGAGCGATCCGTCGGCTTTCGTATCGAGGACGAGGATCTCGTCGATCTGAAGACGGTACGTGACGCTGTCGATTACGTCTACGGCCGCGTCCGGGAAGCGTGAGCACAACCAACATCGCCGAGAGCCTCGGAACTCTCAGCCGACGGCTCGGATACGACTTCATCGATCAGTCGCTGCTACGTCGAGCGCTTGCACACCGATCGTGGTGCGCCGAAGTGGGTGGGCAGCCTTCCAACGAGCGCCTCGAGTTCCTCGGTGACGCGGTGCTCGGATGGGTCGTTGCCGAGATCGCCTATCGACGGCACGGTGACCTGCCGGAGGGCAAGCTGACCGACCTTCGCAAGAGCGTCGTCAACGCCACCGCGTTGGCCGAGGTTGCCGAAGAGATCGGCCTCGGCGAGTGGCTCTTGCTCGGCAAGGGCGAGGACGCCGCCGGGGGACGCCAGAAGTCGTCGATCCTCTCCGATGCGTTCGAGGCGGTGCTTGGCGCTGTCTACCTCGACGGTGGGGTCGAGGCGGCAAAGGCGCTGGTCGCGCGGCTGTTCAGCGAGCGGCTCGATGTCGCCGCCGGGCAGCTCGACCGACTCGACCACAAGACCGTGTTGCAGGAGCTGACCGCGAGGCTGTACGACACTGCGCCGGTCTACCTGCTGACCGAGTCGGGTCCTGATCATTCCAAGACGTTCAAGGCCACCGTGCTCGTGGACGGAATCGCACTCGGTGCCGGCGAAGGCAAGTCGAAGAAGTTGGCCGAACAGCAAGCCGCTTCCGAGGCATTCGACGCACTCTCTGCACTGGAGTAGTCGTGCCCGAGTTGCCCGAGGTCGAGACGGTGCGGCGCGGAATGGTCGCGTTCGTGGTCGGCCGCCGCATCGACCGGGTCGAGGTCGGACGCGAACGCACGGTTCGGCGTACCTCTCGCCAGGCGTTGATCGATGGGCTCACCGGTGCGACCGTCCTGTCGATCGGCCGCCGTGGCAAGTACATCGTCTGCTCGCTCGACACGGGCGATGCGCTGATGATCCACCTGCGTATGAGCGGGCGGGTGTTGGTCAGCAAGGCCGGCACCCCGCGGCCGGATCACACCCACGTCGTCCTGCACTTGGCCGGCGAGCCGTCGGAAGAGCTTTGGTTCGTCGACCCGCGCACCTTCGGCGAGATGGTCGTGTTCGATCCCGAACACACTGCGGTCGAGCTGCCCGAGCTCGCCAAGCTGGGAGTCGACCCGATCACCGACGGATTGTCGGTCGCCCAGCTCAGCGCGATCCTTCGCGACCGGGCGCGTCAGCTGAAGCCGTTGCTGCTCGACCAGCACGTGATCGCCGGGATCGGCAACATCTACTGCGACGAGATCCTCCACCGAGCACGGCTGCGGCCCGACCGCCTGGCCAATTCGCTGAAGCCCGCCGAAGTTCGCCGACTGCACGATGCCATTCACTCGATCCTGACGACCGCCATCGATGCCGGCGGCAGCACGCTGTCGGACACCCAATACGTCGACGTCATGGGCGACGGCGGCAGCTTCCAGCTCGACCATCGGGTCTACGACCGGGCCGGGCAACGCTGCCTGACGTGCGGCAAGGCCACCATCGTGCGGGTCGTGTCAGGCGGCCGCTCGACCTGCTTCTGCCCCCGCTGCCAGCGCTGATCCACTTCACAGTCCCCGCCCCGCCCGCTCTCGCCCCCCGCCCCCACGATCTGGGCGCCAGCGTTTCCGCCAAGCAGGTGAGCGGCGCGACTGGCGCCCAGATCGTGCGGGTCGGGTCGGTCGGGGCGGGCCGGTTGATGGTGGTCGTTGGGGGGAAATACCCGGCGCGAGTAGGGTCGTGGCTGCCGTGTTCTTGAAGTCGCTGACCCTCAAAGGATTCAAGTCGTTCGCCGACGCAACGACCCTCCAGCTCGAACCTGGCGTCACGGTAGTGGTGGGACCCAACGGTTCCGGCAAGTCCAACGTGGTCGATGCCATCGCCTGGGTGCTCGGCGCGCAGGCTCCAAGTGCGGTCCGCAGTCAGAAGATGGACGACGTCATCTTCGCCGGCACGGCGAAGCGGCCTGCTCTCGGCCGGGCCGAGGTTTCGTTGACGATCGACAACTCGGCCGGTCTGTTGCCGATCGAGTTCACCGAGGTCACCGTGGCCCGGATCCTGTTTCGCACCGGCGAAAGTGAATACTCGATCAACGGTGTTACGTGCCGGCTGCTCGACGTGCAGGAGTTGCTCAGCGATGCAGGTGTCGGCCGGCAACAGCATGTGATCGTCAGCCAGGGCCAGATCGACGCGGTGCTCAATGCTCGCCCGGAGGAGCGCCGCTCGATCATCGAAGAGGCTGCGGGCGTGTTGAAGTTCCGGCGCCGCAAGGAACGAGCCGAACGCCGACTCGAGGCCACCGAGGCCAGCCTGCTGCGTGTACAGGATCTCCTGCGCGAAGTTCGCCGCCAGCTGCGACCGTTGGAACGCCAAGCTGGTGCGGCCCGCCGGCACGGCGACCTCATCGCCGAGTTGAGCTCGCTGCAGGTCTTCCTTCGTGGCAGGGAGATCGCCTCGCTGCGAACCCGTCTCACCGCGCTCTCTGGCGAGAACCTGTCGCTCCATTCCGCGGAGCAGCAACTGCGCTCCGAGCTGGCGATCCTCGACACCGGTGTGATGGCGGCCGAAGCCGATCTGACGGCTCGCGGCGATCTCGACCTGTCCGATGAGATGGTTCGCGTCGAACAACTTCGCGAGCGGGCCCGCGGCATCGCGGCAGTGCTCGTGGAACGCCGTCGGTCGATGGAGCGTGATCGTGGACAGTTGATGGATTCTGGCGTCATCGCGACGCTCGAGGCCGACGCCGACAATCTTCGTGTCGAGTTGCAGCGAGTGGCCGACGAGCTCGAAGGACTGGGCCAAGAAGCCGAAAGAGTGGTCGCCGATGAAGAAGAGTTCGGCATCGAGCGCGAACAGGCGCTGGCCACGATCGAGGTCGTGGCGACGAGCTCGGCGGCAACCGCGGCGGCCGAGGTGCGCGGCGAACTGCGCTCGCTGCGCGGCAGCGCCGACCGTGCGGACAGTGAACTGCAACGCCTTCGAACGCGATACGACCTGCTGCGCGAACGACTCGTGCGGCTCGATGTCGATGCCGAGAGCCTTCGTCTGGAATGTGAGCGGGCGCAGGTCCTCGAAGCCGGGCTCGTCACCGATGTCGAGGCCGCCGAAGCACAGCGCGTCGGCGCCGAGGCCTCGCACGAGGCGGCCACCGCTGCTCGTCAGACCGCGGCCGACGATGTCTCGAGATGGGGAGCACGTGCGGAGGCGCTCAACCTTGCCTTGGAGAGTGCGCGGGCGCGGGCGGGTGCCGAACATCTTGCCGGCGTAGAAGACGTGCTCGGCACGTTGCTCGACCTGATCGACATCGACTCCGGTTGGGAAGCGGCGGTCGAGGCCGCTCTCGGCGAAGCCCTGGACGCGGTCGTTGTCGCCTCGCCGCAGGCCGGTCGCCGGGCGCTCGATTCCTTGCACGCCTCGAACGTCCAGGGCGCGGTGATCGCGCTCGGCGCAACCCATCGCCCGTCGCCCGCACCGTTGGGCCACGGTGCTCCGGTTCGGCCGCACGTACGCAGTCAGCAGCGCGGTGTTGCCGAGTTGCTCGATGCCATCCTCGGTTCGGCCGCATGTGTTTCGACGTGGGCCGAAGCAATCGACATCGCGATCAACAACCCCCTCGCCGTTGTGGTCACCGACGATGGCGACCGCTTCGGTCCCGCGGGCTGGCGAGTCGGAGCCGCCGGAGGTGGCGCGACGGCCTCGGCGCTCGAGGAGGCACAGGAGCGTCTCGGAATCGCCACCGCGGAGCTCGAGCGCAGAACTCGTGCAGAGCAAACCGCACTCAGCGCCCTCCAGGGTGCTCGCACTCGCGAGGCAGAGCTGAGTCGTCAGCTCGACACTCACGACGCCGGGTTTTCGGCAAGCTCCGATGCCCTGGCGCGCACGCAAAGCGAGCGCCGAGACAGTCAGGCCGAGTTGGAGACGTTGGAGCACACGCTCGCCGAAGCGGTCGACCGCTTGAGCCGCGAACGCAATCGCATCACCGAGCTCGAGGCACTGGTTCCAGAGCTCGAAGCCGACGAGGCGGCCGAGGCAGAGGCAGCCAAGGCGCGTGGCGAGACCAGAGCCCGGCTCGATGCCCGCGCCGCGTTGCTGGCAAATCGCCGACAGGACATCGACGTGCGCAACGCTGGGCTCCACGAACGCCAGCAGTTCCTCGAACGACGACTCCAGGAAACCGAACGGCGTCTGGAAGCCGACGCCGAGGCGCGGGCTCACGCCGGCCAGCGTCGCCGCGAGGTGGAGCAGGACCTCCATGCAGTCGAGAGCCTGGCTGGGTTGGTCGACGGCCACCGGCACGTGATCGAGACCCGTCACAGCGAGCTCCTCGAGATTCGCCGCAAGCAGAGTGACGAGGTGCGCGGCATCGCCCAGCGACTCGACGACCTGCGTCGCCGCCGCAGTGCTGCCGAGAAGGCCCTCGATGAGAATCGCGAACGATCGCGTCGAGTCGAGATCGACGAAGCCGAGGTGCGCATGCGCCTCGAGGGCGTCGTCGAGGCGCTGCGTCGCGATCACGACCTCGAACCAGCGATCGCCGAGGTGGCGGCACTGCCAGAACTCCCCGAGGGGATCAGCGCCGCGGCTCGGGTGCGCGACCTCGAACGAGAGTTGCGGCTGATGGGCCCGATCAACCCGCTCGCCTTGGAGGAGTTCAACGAGCTCCAGGCGCGCCACACCTTTCTCGAAGAGCAGCTCGAAGACGTGCGCAACACCCGTCGTGACCTCACGCGCGTCATCAAGGCGGTGGATCTCGAGATCCAGACGGTGTTCTCGGCCGCATTTGCAGACGTCAGCGGGCACTTCACGCAGCTGTTCGCGATGCTGTTCCCGGGCGGTGTCGGCAACCTCGTGCTGACCACTCCCGACGACCTGCTGAACACCGGTATCGAGGTCGAAGCCAAACCCAGCGGCAAGAACGTGAAGAAGCTGTCACTGCTGTCGGGCGGAGAGCGCTCGTTGACCGCGCTGGCGTACCTCTTCGCCGTGTTCCGTAGTCGGCCGTCGCCGTTCTATGTGATGGACGAGGTCGAGGCGGCGCTCGACGACGTCAACCTGCATCGGTTCCTCGGCTTGATCCACGAATTTCGGCAGGAGGCCCAGCTGCTGGTCGTCAGCCATCAGAAACGCACGATGGAGGCCGGCGACAGCCTTCTCGGGGTCACGATGCAGCCCGGCGGGTCCTCCAAGGTGGTCACCGAACGCGTCTCCGCATCGACCTGAGTGGTCAGGGGCCAATCGACGAGCGACTAACGTCGCACGGGTTGGTCGCAACGAAAACCGGGGGAGTGGCAGGCAATCGTGAGTGAAACCGTGGCACTCGGCGCCAGAGACGACGAATCGCGTCGTCTCACGCCCGCCATCCAACTCGTCAGGCTGCGCAAGAACTACGGCGATGTCGTCGCTGTCGACGACATCGATCTGGAGATCTTCGAGGGTGAGTTCTTCTCGCTCCTCGGGCCGTCGGGCAGCGGTAAGACCACGGTGCTCAGGATGATCGCCGGGTTCGAGCTCCCCACCGGCGGCGCCGTGCTGCTCGGGGGAAGCGACGTCAGCCAACTCCCGCCGTACGACCGCGATGTCAACACGGTCTTCCAGGACTACGCGCTCTTTCCTCACATGAGCGTGCTGGAGAACATCGAATACGGCCTGAAGGTGAAGAAGGTCAGCAAGGCCGACCGCCGTCGACGCGCCTCGGAGATGCTGGACGCGGTTCGCCTCGCAGAGTACGGCGAGCGCCGACCGAATCAGTTGAGCGGCGGTCAACGCCAGCGCATCGCCCTGGCTCGAGCCCTCGTCAACCATCCGAAGGTGCTGTTGCTCGACGAGCCGCTCGGCGCGTTGGACCTGAAGCTTCGCGAAGAGATGCAGGTCGAGCTGAAGTCGATTCAGCACGACGTCGGCATCACCTTCGTCTTCGTCACGCACGACCAGGGGGAGGCGCTGTCGATGAGCAATCGCCTCGCCGTCTTCAACAACGGCCGCGTCGAGCAGGTCGGCACGCCTCGCCAGATCTACGAACACCCCGCAACAGCCTTCGTTGCCGGGTTCGTCAACACGTCCAACATGCTCAGCGCCGCACGCTCGAAACAGTTGCTCGGCGTCGACGAGCCGCATTCGATCCGTCCAGAGCGGCTTCGACTCGCCGAGAACGACATCGGCGACAGCGAGGTCGCTGCGCCGGGCGTCGTGACCGACATCCAATATCTCGGGGCCGACTGTCGAGTGCGAGTTCAACTCGACGACGGCACCTCAATGATCGCCAGTGTGCCGAGCGACCGGCTCGCAGGTGTCGCGATCGGCGGAAGCATCCGCCTGGCATGGCCGCGCAACGCGGCCTTTCCTGTCGCCAACACAGACATCTCCAAAGGGGGAGACTCATGAAGACAGCACGATTCGTCGGCGTTGTGGCCGCGGTGACGCTGCTCGCGTCGGCTTGCGGAAGCAGCAGCAAGTCGTCGGGAGGTACCGCGCTGAAGTCGATCGGCACCGGCGAGAAGGCGCTCAACTTGATCGTCTGGGCGGGCTACGCGGAAGACGGCAGCACCGACAAGACGTATGACTGGGTGCACCCGTTCGAGACTCAGACCGGGTGCATCGTCAAGTCGAAGATCGCAGCAACATCCGACGAGATGTTCCAACTGATGAGTGCGGGTGGCTACGACGGTGTGTCGGCCTCAGGCGACTCCAGCGTGCGGTTGATCGACGCCAAGCTGGTGGCTCCCGTCAACACGTCACTCATCAAGAACTACGCCGACATCTCGTCGTTCCTGAAGGATCAGCACTACAACTCCAGTGGTGGCGTGAACTATGGCATCCCCCACGGCTGGGGGGCCAACTACCTGATGTGGCGCACCGACGTGGTCACCACGGCGCCGGATTCGTGGAGTGTCGTGTTCGACAAGAACTCTCCGTACAAGGGCAAGGTGACGGCGTACGACGCACCCATCTACATCGCCGATGCGGCGCTGTACCTCAAGTCTGCTCAGCCGGCCCTCGGCATCGACGATCCGTATTCGCTCAACCAGAAGCAGTTCGACGCTGCCGTTGCGCTGCTGAAGGACCAGCACACGATCATCGGCGAATACTGGAACGACTACACCAAGACCCAGAGTGCATTCGAGCAGGGTTCGACGGTGCTCGGCACTACGTGGCAAGTGATCAAGAACCTGGCGACGGCCAACGGTGCGCCGCTCGAGACGGTGATCCCGAAGGAAGGAGCGACGGGTTGGAGTGACACGTGGATGATCTCGTCGAAGGCCGCCCACCCGAACTGCATGTACATGTGGATGGACTACATCACCAGTCCCGCCGTTCAGGCGCAGGTTGCGTATTACTTCGGCGAGGCCCCGGCCAACCCGAAGGCGTGCGACGAGATCGCCAAGCAGTACAAGGACACGACGCACTGCGATGTGTTCAAGGCCAAGGACGAGGCGTTCGCCAAGTCGATCGCCTTCTGGGCGACGCCACGCAAGGAATGCCTCAACGGCAAGGGCAGCGATTGCGTGCCGTTCGTCGATTGGATCAAGGCCTGGACCGAGATCAAGGGCTGAAACCGGAGTCGGCTGGGCTCGGCGTCCCGGGCTCAGCCGACAGCTTCGGCTCATCAATGACCGCAACCACACTTCCATCGAGTCCCGGTCGGTCGGCTTCGCGCTGGCTGCACCGTCATCCGCGCGCCCGGTTGGCGTCGTTGATCGGTGCGCCCGCGACGTGGATGCTGGTGCTGTACATCGGCTCGCTGCTGTCGCTGTTCCTCACGTCGCTGTACCGCCTCAATGATGACGGCAGCGGGATCGTCAAGACCATCGGTCTCCAGAACTACCGCACGCTGATCGACAAGTCGGTCTACTTCGACATCGCCGTTCGCACGGTGAAGATCGCCGTCATCGTGACCGTCATCGACATCGTGCTGGCGCTGCCGATCGCGTTCTTCATCGCCAAGATCGTTGCCCCGCGATGGCGCCGGCTGCTCGTCGCCGCGGTGCTCGTGCCCCTGTGGGCTTCGTATCTCGTCAAGGCATTCGCGTGGCGGGCGATCATCGGTGCACCGGGTGGCGTGCTCGACAAGACGTTCGGCATGAGCCCCAACTACGGCGAGGTCGCGCTGATCATCGTGCTGGCCTATCTGTGGCTGCCGTACATGATCCTGCCGATCTACTCGGGCCTCGAACG
>JANYKU010000023.1 GCA_025358075.1 Ilumatobacteraceae bacterium | reverse complement strand
ACGAACTGGCACAGGCCGACACCGCCGGATTCGGGTTCGATTCCCGTCCACCTCCGCCATGCGACCGCTCGGCCCTATGAACCGTCGATCTCGTTGCCAGACGAGGCCACCGGCAGCCGTCCAATCGACGTGGTCGGTATTGTCTCTGCGATCTGGTCGAGGCCCTGGCGCCGCTGTTGCAGGAGCTTCGCGCCAGCCGAACTGCTGCAGGAACGATGCTCAGGCACCAGGTTGTCATCGGAGGTTCGACCGGCAACCCACGGATCCCAAGCGCGTCCTGCCCCGCCACACATCACGCAACGGGTCTCCGGGTTGGAGTTGGCGGCGGCGCGGACGAGTTTTGCGCGATTTGCGATTCGCCAGGGGCTCGCTGTGTCGCCCGGTCTTGGGTTGAACATGCGCTGCTCCTGTCGTTCCGCGTGTTCCGTAGATGAGGGACGGCCGACAGACGGTCGACCACACTTCAGAACTGACCATATCAAATGTTGTCAAGTCACCTGAATAGGTTGTGACAGGTGTGCCTCGCTAATCAAGATGGGTTGTCACGGGGACGGGGCTTCTAGATCGCCGAGCGTGACCTGGTCGGCCAGACGATCGGCGCACAGGGGCCAAACCGACGGCGGCAGCGTCAACGCCTCGGTCTGATTGACGATCAACTGCGCGGTGGTTGGGGTCGCGATCGGCTGGCAATCCAGATTCCCCGATTGGGCGTATCGCAGTACGGTCTGTCTCGACTCAACTGGGCCGAGCGTGATGAGCGACGGACCTGCGGCCTCCGGCGTTGTCACGGAAGCTCCGATGGTCTGGCCGTTGCTGTCGAGGAAGGAGAGCACCAGATGAGTGCTCACCGTGCAAGCTGCCGCACCGGTGTTGGCCAGCAGCAGCGGTGTGTAGATGCTGCCCATGGCACCGTCGGATGGCTGTGCCGTGAGCTTCATGACGCCGGCAGCGCACGGCTGTGACGGCGGGGGAATCGTCGGGGGAATCGGTCCGACCGACGTCGGTGCGGCAGGCGTGATCGGGGGGACCGGAGTGGTGGGTGTGACCGGGATCGTCGGCGTGATCACCGTCAATGGGATGGAAGGAGTCGTCGGTGGCGACAACGACGTGCCCGTCGCTGCACGGTTGTCGCCACACGCCGTTGCTGCGATGGCAAGCGCGATCGTGGCCGCCAGCGCAAGCCGTGAGCCGAACATCTGCCATTTCTATCGCGACTCGCACTCCGGCGATCGGCATACGTGGACTGCTACAGCGTCACGAATTGGCGGCCGGAAACCCGCCTGCCCTTCTGGTAGTGGAGCTGGTGCCGCAACGTGCCGTCGGACCGCCACTTCGACACGGCAGGGCTACCGTTGATGGCGTCGTTGCGCTTGCCGTCTCGATAGTGCTCTTCGTAGTGCAGTCGGCCGTTGGCGAAATAGCCGCGCACAGCAGCGTCGCGATCGCTCGGATCCTGCAACAGGCCCTTCTCGTAGTACATCTCGTACTTCACCTGCCCGTCCGCTCGGAAGCGACGGTAGGCGGGGTGGTTACGACCTGGGTTGTCGAGGTGGCCCGCCGTGAACCAGGCAACGTACGACTCGCGCCCGTTGAAGGCCCTGCGGACGCGCCCCGTGAAATCCGCCGGGATCTCGTTCTCGTCGTCGACGTCGATCGTGGAGATCACGCGAAACGTCATCGAGTTGGGCAGCAGTTCCACCTAGAGGTATCGAACGAATCACTACCGAACTTGAGTTACAGACGCACTTCGTACTGCACCTCGGGCACGTTGCTGTCGGGTGAATCGGCCAATGCGAAGTTGGATTCCTGGCCGGTGAACGACCATCCGGCCTTCTCGTAGAAGGCCCGGGCACGCGGGTTGTCGCGGAGCACCCACAGCACGGCCGACCCGTAGCCATCGTCGCGAAGGAACTCCTCGCAACGGCTCATCAGCGCCCCGGCACCCCCACTACCCCAGGCCGTGGGATGCAGGTAGAAGGCGTAGACCTCTCCTCGGGTCGGAGCGTCGCTGCCGGCGTCGTGCCCGAGCCGCTCGGGACCGGCATACCCGAAACCGATAGGGCGGCCATGGATGGTCACGACGAACAGCCGCGAGCCGACGGTCGAGTGCCACGTCCACTCGCGCCACCGATCGCGGCGCGAGGTGCCGAACTCCTCGGAGTCGAGGTAGTCGTCGGGCACGATGCCCCGATATCCGGCGCGCCAGCCGTCGATGTGCACCGTGGCGATCGCATCGGCGTCGTCGATCGTGGCGTCGCGTACTTCGATCACGGCTTCCAAGCATGACGCATGGTGGCCGGGTCGAACGTTTGCAATTTGCCCGGCACCGCCGGCCCGACGTCAGACGGCGAGGAGGTCGCGGGCGCCGGTATCGCTGGAGGGATGACGAAGCTTGCTCATCGCCCTCGCCTCGATCTGGCGAATGCGCTCGCGGGTGAGGTTGAAGTGCTCACCGACTTCTTCCAACGTGCGCGGCTCGCCGCGGTCGAGGCCGAAACGAAGCTTGAGGATCTCGCGCTCGCGCTCGTCGAGCGGCGCCAGCAGGCGGGCGATCTCTTCGGGGAGCAACGCGGTGGCCGCAACCTCGAAGGGCGACTCGGCCGAACGGTCTTCGACGACATCGCCGAGCTCGGCATCGCCGTCTTCGCGAAGTGGCTCGCTGAGCGAGAGTGGTTCGGCAGCGAAACGCAAAGCCTCGGTGACCTTGTCTTCGGGCATCTCCACTTCCCGGGCCAGTTCCGACAACGTGGCCGGACGACCGAGCTTGAGCTCGAGGCGGCTGCGTGCTTTCTGCAGCCGGGCGAGCGTGTCGCCGGCATGAACGGGCAGACGAATCGTGCGCCCGGTGTTGGCGATGCCACGGGTGATGGCCTGACGGATCCACCATGTCGCATAGGTGGAGAACTTGAAGCCCTTGCGCCAGTCGAACTTCTCGACAGCGTGCATCAACCCGAGATTGCCCTCTTGGATGAGGTCGAGCAATGGCAAACCGGATGCCTGGTACTTCTTGGCGATCGAGACCACGAGGCGAAGGTTGGACTGCACGAACGCTCGTTCGGCATCTTCACCCTCGCGAGCAGCACGACGGAGTTCGCGTTTCTTGGCGGCGCTGAGATCCTTGCCGACCTGGTCGAGCTCTTCGATTGCGGCCTTGCCGCCCTCGATCTGCTTGGCGAGCCGGACCTCGTCGTCTTTGGTGAGCAACATGTACTGACCGATATCGGTCAGGTACAGGCGAACTAGGTCTTCTTCGTCGCGCTCTACACGATCTTTCGCCACGAATGCTCCTCGAACGGTGAGTTTGTTCACCTCCCGGTAACCCGAGCGGCAATTGACTTACGATACCCACCAGGTCAAGCACCTCACACTCCGTCCTGTCAAATCACCGTTCATCGAGGATTCAGATACCGCGGCCACCGGTATCGTTCGCGGGCATGGCCAACCCAGCGGGTGCCGGCGACGTCGAACTCGCCATCGTGACGATGACCTTTGATGCAGCCGAGGCGGATTCGTTGATCGCCGTGTTGTCGAAGTACGTGGTACTGACGCGGATGCAGCGAGGCTGTCGCAACGTCGATCTGTGTGCGTCGGCGACCCGACCGGGTCGATTCCTCATCACCCAGAAGTGGGATACCGCGGCCGCGCAGCGCGCCCACTTCGACAGCGATGTGATGGTCGAGATGGCCGCGTCGTGCATCGGCCTGTTGGCCTCAGCACCCGACATCGACCTGTGGGGCGCAGCCAGCGCCCACGATCTGCTCTAACCAAGATCACACGCGTAACCGGCGCACGCGGCTGTAACGTTCGGCTTTGTTACCCGTTCGCCCAAGGAGGCGTGCATGGCAAACCCGATCTTCAACGAGAAAACTTGGAACAAGGCGGCGCGAAACCCCGGTTGGGGTGCCCCCGATCCGACGGCTCGCGCGACACCGATCACCGACGGCCCGGTCAGCGCGTGGCACTCGCAAGTGATGACCGTCGGAGGCACGATCAGTGCCGCCGGCGTGTTGATGGTCGTACTGCTCGGCGCGGCGGTCGTCGGTTGGCAGACGTTGCCCGACTCGGCGGTCGGTGGGTTCCCCCCGCTGGCGCTGGTTGGGGTGGTGGTCGGCTTCGCCTGCGCGATCGCCATGTACTTCCGACCGATGTGGGCCAAGGTCTTGGCACCGACGTACGCCCTCGCCGAGGGGTACTTCGTCGGCGTGATCTCTCATGCATACGACATCGCCTACAAGGGCATTGTCGTGCAGGCCGTCGGTGCAACGCTCGGCGTGTTCGCGGTGATGCTCATCCTGTACCGCACCAAAGTCATCAAGGTCACCGACCGGTTCCGACGCATCGTCATCACCGCCACGCTGGGCCTGATGGCCTTCTATCTCGTGTCGTTCGTGATCAGTCTGATCGCCGGTTCAAGCTCTGTCAGCTTCCTGAACTCGCCCAGTGCATTGGGCATCTTGTTCAGCGTCTTCGCTGCCGGGCTGGCCGCGATGAACCTGGCGCTCGACTTCGATTTCATCGAGCGTGGTTCCAAGCAAGGCCTGCCGAAGGGCATGGAGTGGTTTGCCGCCTTCGCCCTCGTCATCACCCTCGTGTGGCTGTACCTCGAGTTGCTGCGTCTGCTCAGCAAGCTCCAACGGCGCTAGCGCCGAATCAAAGACTTCGTAGAAACCCCAGCAGCGCGGCATTGAACGCTGCTGGGGCTTCTTGCTGTGTCCAGTGGCCGACGCCGTCGAGCGCGGTGTGGCCGCGGAAGTCGGGGAGCAGGTTGCGCATCCGCTCGACACCGGCCGGGTCCATCACACCGACCACGTCGAGCGTGCCGCCGATGAAGTACGTGGGCATCGTCAGCCGCTCGGGCCCGAGCTCTCTGACGGCATCGAAGTTGGCGTCGAGGTTGCGGTAGTAGCTGACGGGGCCGAAGAACCCGCTGCGGGCGAACTCGTCGGCGTAGGTCTGCAGGTCGGCCTCGGTGAGCCATGGACCCTCGGGGCCTACGAACGGTCGCGCCGGCGGTTCGGCCATGTTCGTGAGGAAGCCGGTGCCCTCGATGGGTGACGGTTCGCCTGCCCGTTCCTTCGCCACGGCGAAGCCGACCCCACCGGCGCTCCACAGGATCTTGGCCATCGAGTCGTACGCATCGGTGTCGAGCTCGACCTCGGCGACTCCTTGCTGCTGGAAGTACAGGATGTAGAAGAAGCGGTCGCCGTAGACCATCTTCATCAGCTGCGTCGGCGGCGCCGGCCATTGCACGAACGGCACGCTGACGCCGACGACGGCTCGTGCCCGTTGCGGGTGCAGCCGGGCGAGATCCCAAGCGATCAAGGCTCCCCAGTCGTGACCGACGAACACCGCGTCGTCTTTGCCGAAATGATCGAGCAACCCGATCAGGTCGTCGCTGAGATCGCCGATGCCATACGCGGTCACCTGGTGAGGCGCCGTCGAGCGGCCGTACCCGCGTTGGTCGGGTGCGATGACGTGGAAGCCGGCATCGGCGAGGGGTGCCATCTGATGGCGCCAGGAGTACGCCAGCTCGGGAAAGCCGTGGCACAACACCACGGTCGGGTCGGCTGGATCGCCCGCCTCACGCACACGCAGCGTCACCCCGTTGACGTCGATGTCGGAATCTGTGGTCTCGGTCATCTCGAAGTCTTGCCTAGTCGTAGCGGATGACCATCGAGTCGATCGCCGCCGACACTACGCACGTGTCGGTGACGTCAGGCCCGGAGCGGAAGAGGCCAAAGGTGTAGCTGTCGCCCGGCTGGAGCGTGAACGAAGACGTCGGCGAGGAGAGCGTGAACGTCGCTGTCTGCACGACGTTCGCGGTTGCCCCGGCGGCGATGGGAGCTGGGTCAGTCATCCCGTCGTTGGGGTTGATCTCGCGGGCATGGACCTGTCCGGCGCGCGACACGCTGACCCAGTCGCCCTTCCAGTCGACGCCGCAGGAGGTGGCGGCCGTGTGCCAAGTGAACGAGCCGACGATCGCCCCGCCCGGCGTGTAGTCGGGCGGCAGCACGAAGTGGAAGCTCGACTCGTTGTTTGCTCCGTCGGCGAAGCGCAGTCCGGCGAGCTCGGCGCGGCCCGGGCTGAACGTCGCGCCTCCGACATCGGTGCTGAAGATGTCGAGGGAGATGAACTTGTCGTTGCCGGGGACGTAGTAGCCGGCGACGTCGGCGATCACGTGGACCTTGCCGCTCTGGTTGAACACGCTGACTTGTCCGGCTGCACCGATCTTGACCACCACGAGGTTGGGGATCGTGGTCTTGGCCGCCGCCCAGTTGAGATTGGAGACCGTGGGGGGTTGTGCTGCACCTGCGGGGTACACGGTGAGGAAGCTCGGACCTGTCGTTTGATCGACCGTCACGTTCATGACGACGGCAGTGGCATTGATGGGCACGCCGGCCACGCCGGTGACCTGGAACGTGTGGATCTCTCCTGCGCCCATCGGGCCGACGAAGCCTCCGACGTTCAACGGTGCCGGTCGGGTGTCGAGGATGCGTGTTGGCGGAAGGGGCACGAACGATGTGGGCGCCACGTCGCCTGGTGCTGCCAGCGCAAAGTGCAGCACGGTGCCACCGCCGAGTGTTACGGCCACCGCAGCACCGACCGCGGCCCATCGACTCCGCCAGCCGCTACGTCGGCGCGACAGTTGCCGCACCTTCGACTCGAGCTCGGCCAGTCGCTGTTCCTGATCCATTGGGTGGCTCCCTCGCGGATGGTGTTGACCATCGAGGGTAACCGCCGCGGTGGAGCGCGGTCTGGGACCTACGCGGCGGCGCTGATGGCGCGGAGGTCGTCCCAAGTCAACGCATCGCTGGCCCACAGTCGATCGAAGGCGGCATCGGCATGATCGGTGAATCCGTGCCGGTTGCGGAAGTTGTACCGCCATCGCTGTTGGTTGACGGCGATGCCGAGTCGTTCGAGCCGGCCGATGCAATACGTCTCCCATGCCGCCATCTCGGCAAGGCTCAGCTGCTTGTCGGGCGGTGCGTCGGCGAAGCCCGCAACCAGGCGATCACGCGCCCTCAGCAACAGCCGGCCGAGCGAGGTTGCGATCGCGGTTTCGCTCTGCTGGCGCGGTCGCTTGAGATCCTCGAACGCCCCGCTCTCGGCACGGATCGAGATCGGATCGCCGACCTCGACGCGAACGCGCGTCAACGGCGTGGTCTCGTCGACTTCGATGACGACGTCGTGATCTTGCAAGCCGAGCGACGCGAGCAGCTGCTCGGCGATTCGCTGGATGAGGGCGGCGTCGAAGGCGACGAAGTTGAACTGTTGCGGAGTGACCACGACGGTCATGCCAGTGACCTCAGCCGATCGAGCCGGCGCCGGCGACGCCGCCGGCCTCGACCATCAACTTTTCGAGCCGGGCCTGATGCGCCGCGGCGCGATCGACCTGCTCCGGTGTGACGATCAACGACTGCAGCAACATCTCGCCGTCGCGCCAGTCGTCGAACTCGTCCTGCAGGATGAAGTTGATCGAGCGGATCGTGGGCGCGTCGGTGATCTCGCTGGTGTTGTTGCGGTGGTACGTGTACGCGGCGATGAAGTGCGGGATGAACACGCGGTACACGCCGACCAACTTCTCGATCGTCAGGTCGGGCGACTCGGGCTCGGTCATCGCCTCGACGAAGCGGATCATCGCCTCGTTGGCCGGCTGGGTGAGCCGGTCGGGGTTCATCTCGCGCAGCTCCGGCAGGCGCTTGTGCCACAGCTCGGCGTGCCAGGCGTGCTTGTAGCAGTGGGTACCGAGTCGCATCTTCACGTCGAGCTCGGGCACAGTGGCCACCCACCCACCGAGCGCCTCGAACAGCTTCAGCTCGGCCCACTTGTAGTGGCCGACGCGCCGGGCCGACTCTTCGACATCGAACGCACCCGGCAGCTCGCGTCGATCCCATGGCGCGAACGGTGCCCTCGATTTCGTCGGATCGGCCACGGGGCGGACAGTAGCGGGCCGAGCTCGCTTCAGGTCAAGGCGAGCCACGCTTGCTCGGCTTCACCGAGCGGTGTGGCCGGGGGGCCGCCGTCGCGATACTCGAGCAACATCGCCCTCCACGGAGCCGTGACTTCGAGTCGGCCGAGAATTGCGCTGATGCCCCACACCACACGGTCGAGGATCACGAAGCTCGGTGGCATGTTGAGCTTCTCGATCACTTCGGCGTGTGGTCCCTTGATGTCGACGATCGTCGCCATTGCATCGCGTACGAACTCACGAGTGAACGTGAACGTGTCGGTGAGGTAGGGCGTGTACGGCGTGCTGACGTAGTCGTACACGGCCTGTGGTGCCAGACCGTGGCCGGCACGGAGGAAGCCGACCTCTTCCATCGCGGTGATGAGCCGCTCGGGATCACGATGCACCACGATGGCGTCGAGGCTCGGCGCCAGTTGCTCCCACTCGCCAGGAGTCCAGCGCTTGACGAGCCCGAAATCGAGGAACGTGACATCGCCGTCGGCGCTGAACCGGTAGTTGCCCGGATGAGGGTCGCCGTTGAAAGCACCGAGACGGTGAACCGAATGCTGGGCGAAGCGCCAGATCGACTCACCGGCACGCTGGCGCGCCGCCGGGCTCGCAGTTGCTTCGAACTCTGCCCACGACATCGCCTCGACCCATTCGGTGGTCAGCACGCGGCGCGTGCTGGTCGCTCGATCCACGGCCGGGATCGAGACGAACGGGTGGCCGGCGAAGGCAGCGCAGAACTCGGTCTGGCTGTCGGCTTCCAATTCGTAGTCGAGCTCGTCACGCATCCGGCTACGCAATTCGTCGACCAGACCCTTGGCGTCGAGACCCTTGAGGACGAACGCCGTTCCGAGTCGGTAGAACGCCTCTGCGTTGTCGAGGTCGGACTCGATCGACTCGGCGACACCGGGGTACTGAACCTTGACGGCGACATCGCGCCCGTCACGTGTGACGGCGCGATGCACTTGGCCGACACTCGCCGCGGCGATCGGGACCTCTTGCCAATCGAGGAAGATGCGCTGAGGTGGTTGGCCGAGCTCCTCGGTGATCATCTTCGCTGCGAGCGCGGGTGCCATCGGCTTGGCATCGGACTGCAACGTGGCGAGCGCCTGTTGGGCTTCGTTGGGAAGGGCTTCGACGATGAAGCTGAGCAGCTGCCCGAACTTCATCAGCGCCCCCTTCATGTTACCGAGCTCGCGGGCGACGTCTTCCGACGTGCGGATGGCGAATTGCTCGTCGAGCGCGTCGCGTCGTTCGCCTCGGTTGCCCACGCGACGCACGCGATGGACGACGTACCGGCCTCCGTTGCGGGCGGTGAGTCGCCAGACCCGAGCCGTGCGGCGCCAGTGCGCCAGGCGCCTCACACCAGTCGGCGGGCCGTTGGGTTGGCTGCGAGCAGGTCGTGCGGCAACTCGGCGCCGGTGACCTCGTCGGTCCAGTAGGTGCCGGCATCGAGGCGGGCGAGGGCGACCTCGACGTCGGCGAGATCCTGCTCGATGGCGTCGAGATCGAGCGGCGGATTCGGGTGGTCACTCATCGCTGAGAGATGGTACCCCTGCGGGCTGCCGGTGTCGGGGGTTGACGGTGATGACCTACGGTGTGGACGTGGCCCAGGTACGACTTGAACACATCACCAAGACGTTCGGCGAGGGCAAAGAAGCGGTGACGGCGGTCGACGATGTGACGATCGACATCGAGGATCACGATTTCATGATCCTGCTCGGTCCGTCGGGTTGCGGGAAGAGCACGCTGCTCCGAATGGTGGCCGGGTTGGAGACACCCACCAGTGGCGACATCTTCATCGGCACCAAGAAGGTCAACGACGTTGCCCCGAAGCTGCGCGATGTGGCAATGGTGTTTCAGAGCTACGCCCTCTACCCGCAGAAGACGGTACGGGCCAACATCGAGTTTCCGCTCAAGGTGCGCGGCGAGTCGAAGCCGGAGCGCGCCGCAAAGGCGATGTCCGCGGCCCAGTCGCTGGGCCTCGATGACTACCTCGATCGCAAGCCAGGGCAACTCAGCGGCGGCCAACGCCAGCGTGTTGCGCTGGCCCGGGCGATCGTTCGCCAACCGGCGGTGTTCTGCATGGATGAGCCACTCTCCAACCTCGATGCCAAGCTTCGCGGCGAGACGCGCGCTGAGCTCGTCGACCTTCATCGCCGGCTCGACGCCACCATCCTCTATGTCACTCACGACCAGATCGAGGCAATGACGATGGGCACCCATGTGGCGGTGATGAACCGGGGTCAGCTCCAGCAGATCGGCACTCCTCAGCAGGTCTATGCAAAGCCGCAGACCGTGTTCGTGGCCAGGTTCATCGGCACGCCTCCGATGAACGTGATGCCGCCCGGCCTGTTCGAGCGAAGCGAGGTGCTCGTCGGCGTGCGTCCTGAACACCTGCAGCTCTCGTCCAACGGAGTGCTTTCGCTGACGGTGCGCATGGTCGAGCAGCTCGGGCACGAGACGCTGTTGATCTGCGACGCCGTTGGCACTCGTGTGGTTGTTCGTCAGAATGCCGAGGCGCCCGTGCCGTCGATCGGCGCCGAGCTCAGAGTTGATGCGTCGGAAGCACACCGGCACCGCTTCGATCCGGTCACCGAGCGAAGGATCGACGGATGAAGAAGAAGTGGCGCGAGCTCCCGATCGCCGTCGGCATGCTCGCCCCATCGGCGGTCATCCTCGGGCTCTTCGTCGTCTATCCGTTGGTGCGCGCCATCCAGCTCGGGCACCTGCGGTGTGACGCCACCGGCAAACGATGCCGGGACGGCGGATGGGGCCAGTACATCGACGTCTTCCGCAGCAACGAGTTCCAACATGCCCTGGCCAACACGGCACGTCTGGCGTTGATGACCGTGCCGATCGGTCTCGCGCTGGGTGTTGGCCTCGCCGTGCTCGCCGACAAGCAGATCCGCGGCATCGGGTTCTTTCGCACGGTGTTCTCGTCGACCGTGGCCACCAGCGTCGCCGTGGCCAGCCTGATTTGGTTCGTGCTGCTGCAGCCCGAGATCGGGGTGCTGCCCAACCTCTTCCACGGGATCATCCCGTCCCTGAAGCAACCCGGCCTGTTGCGTGACCCCGCCACCGCGTTGCCCGCCGTCGCACTCAGCAGCATCTGGGCCAGTCTCGGGTTCACGTTCATCGTCATCACGGCCGCGCTGCAGGGGATCCCTCGCGAGCTGTACGAGAGCGCGTACGTCGATGGCGCCGGCGGGTGGATGCGTTTCAGCAACGTCACCCTGCCGATGTTGGGGCCGACGATCTTGTTCACCTCGGTCGTGCTCACGACTCGGGCCTTTCAGAGCTATGCCGAGGTCGCCTTGCTGACCGGCGGCGGGCCTGATCCCCAACGACCGACGCAGACCTTGCCCTACCTGATCTACGGGCAGAACTCATTGGTCAAGAACGACATCGGTCTCAAGTCGGCCGCCGCGGTGCTGCTGTTCTTCGTCTTGTTGGTATTGGCGTTCGTTCAGTTCCGGGGCCTCGACAAGCGGGTGCACTATGGCAGCTGACACCGGCGCCACCGAGCGGTTGCACGGCGCTCGCAAAGTCGGGCGCTACGCGCTCCTGATCTTCATCGCCTTCCTCGTGCTCTTCCCGATCTATGCGACCCTGATGCAGGCGCTGAAGAGTGGGCCCGATGCGATCAAGAATCCGCAGTCGATACTGCCGATCAACTTCACCCTCGACACGTTGCGAGCCGCGTGGCGCATCGGCGACCTCGGCCGCCTGTTGCTCAACAGCTTGTTCGTGGCCGTGCTCGTCACCATCGGAGTGATCATCACCAGCCTGCTGGCGGCCTATGCCTTCGCCTTCCTCGACTTCCCCGGCAAAGGCCCGATCTTCGTCTGCTTCCTGGCCACGTTGCTCGTTCCCGTCGAGCTCACCGTCGTCGTCAACCAGCGCACCGTCGACTCGTTCGGTTGGATCAACAGCTACCAGGGTCTGATCGTGCCGCTACTGGCAACGACGTTCGGCATCTTCCTGGTCCGCCAGGTGTTCCTCACCGTGCCGAAGGAGTTGCGCGAAGCGGCGGCGCTCGATGGCGTCGGCCACTTCCGATTCCTGTTGGAAGTGGCCACTCCGCTGTGCAGACCGACCCTCGGGGCACTGGCGCTGTTCACCTTCCTCGGCACGTGGAACCAGTACCTGTGGCCATCGGCGATCATCACCGACGATGCCCACCGAACCATCCAGATCGGCCTCGAACGCTTGAAGACGGGTGACTTCGACAAGTTCAACCTTGTCACCGCAGGCACCGTCATTGCCGCTCTGCCCATCTTCGCCGTGTTGATCGCCTTCCAGCGTCAGTTGGTCCGCGGCCTCACTGCCGGGGCGGTCAAGGGGTGAAGCGGCTAGCGGTTCTGGCGGCCGCTGCGCTCGTCGTCGCCGCGGCGTGCGGC
This sequence comes from Ilumatobacteraceae bacterium, assembly GCA_025358075.1. Lineage (GTDB taxonomy): Bacteria > Actinomycetota > Acidimicrobiia > Acidimicrobiales > Ilumatobacteraceae > JAENVT01. Next base: position 15,865 of record JANYKU010000023.1, on the reverse strand, counting down.
TCGGGCAAGTCGATCATCAGCGCCGGCCGGCAACCGCCGGTCGCCACGCAGCCGGCTCCGGTCACGCTGCCACCTGGCGAGACGTTGCCCGTGGGTCAGACGCTCCCGCCCGCCGAGACGACCATCGCACCGACCACGACGGCGGCGCTGCTGGATACGTTGCCTCAGTGCCCAACCGACGCGTTGGCCTCGGCAACCGGTCCGGTGCAGCTCACCTTCTGGCATGGGATGAGCGGCCCGCTGAATGATGCTCTGCAGCAGCTCACCGACACCTACAACGCCGGTCAATCCAAGGTCAAGGTCACCTTGATCCAGGGAACCTACGAGCAGACGATCGACAAGTACTTGCAGTCAGGTCAGTCCAGCAGGCCCGATCTCGTGCAGATGCCCGAGTACATGGTGCAGTCGATGGTCGACTCCAAGTCGGTGGTGCCGGTCGAGGCGTGCATGAAATCGAGCGGCTTCGACAGCAGCGCGTTTCTCCCGACGGGTCTCGCGGCGTACGCGACCCAAGGTGTGCAGTGGTCGATGCCGTTCAACATCTCCAACCCGGTGCTGTATTACAACAAGCGGATGTTCAAGGTGGCGGGGCTCGATCCGGAGAAGCCTCCGGTGTCGCTCGACGACTTGCGCGCCGACAGTCAAGCGATCGTGACGTCGGGCGCGGCGAAGTACGGGCTGGCGCTCGATTCGGGCTTCGACTCCGGTGGTGGCTGGTACATCGAGCAGTGGTTCGCCAAGGCCGGCGAGTTCTATGCCGACAACCAGAACGGTCGCTCTGCACGGGCGACGCAGGTGCTCTACAACAACCCCACCGGCCAGTCACTGCTGACCTTCATGCAATCGATGCTCACCGACGGTTTGGCGGTCAACGTCGGCGACAACGCGACGACCGGGTTCGACAACCTGCTGAAGCTCGGCGACGCCAACGAGCCGGCGGCCATGACCATAGCCACCTCCGCATCGACGGGCACGGTGATCAATGTCTTGGGCAGCGGTCAGTTCCCGCAGATCACCAATGCCGATGTTGGCGTCGCCGCCATGCCAGGTCCCGGCGGCAAGCCTGGTGCGCTGGTCGGTGGCGGGTCGTTGTGGGTGGTCGATAGCGGTGACGCGGCGCGCACGGCGGCAGCGTGGGACTTCATCACCTATCTCACGGGAGCGCAGCAGCAGAGCCAGTGGGCGTCGGTCACCGGGTACGTGCCAGTGCGCACCGACGCGTTGACGCTCGACCCCCTGAAGACCAAGTTGGCGACCGATCCGCGCTACAAGGTGCCGTACGACCAGCTGTTGGCGTCACCCGACGTGCCCACGTCGGTTGGTCCGATCCTTGGTCCACTCCGCGAGGTGCGCACGGTGACGGCGCAGGCCGTCGCCGCGATCTTCGGCGGCGCCGATGTGGCCACATCGCTTGCTGCCGCGGTCCAACAAGCCAACGCATTGATCGCCGACTACAACGCCCGAAATGGGTAGCTAGCGGTCAGCGCGATCGCCTTCGAAGTACGGTCCCACGCGGCCATCCTGGCCGCGTAGGACCAAAGTTCCCGGCATCCGATGCGACCGCGCTGACGGCCGCCCGCAACGGATAGCCGTCAGAAGTTGGTGTACCAGCCGTTGATGTCGACGATCAGGTGCGCGCCGGATTGCGTGTAGAGGGCGAGCTCGTCCTGACCGAGCGGCACGATCGCGGAGTTGGGAATGGTCTGACCGGCGTGACTCGTGTTGAGGTTCGACACGAGCGGTTGTGGTGTGTGCGCCGGCCACGCCGTGACGAAACCCGGGCCTCCGCTTTGGGTCACGGTGATGTTGGCAGCAACAGCGATCGAAGCTCCGGGTGGCACGACTGTCGTCGAGCCGATCAGTCGAGTAAGTGAGCTGACCGGTGCGGTCGGCGCCGTTGGTTCTTGCCTGGTGTCGAACACTCGAGTCGGAGTGATCGGCACGAACAACCCGACGCTGTCGTCTGCGGCGGTGGCGTCTGTGAACCAGCCGGCGACGTCGGCGATCAGGTCGGTGCCGCCGGAGGTGAACAGCGAGACCTTGCCATCGCTGCTGACTGGCACGACAACGAGGTTGGCCCGGGTCTCGCCGGTGACCAGGTTGAGGTTCGAAACGACGGGTCGGTCGATCCCGGTTGGCCACGCGGTGACGAAGCCATCGACCGCGGCTTGGTCGCCGGTGACGTTGAGGACCACCGCGGAAACTCCGGTTGCGGGTACCGGTCCACGACCAGTGACTTGCAGATCGATCTGTTGGCCCGCGGTGGGTCTGGCCGCTGGGGCGCCGAGCCCAAGGCGTGTGTCGAGGATGCGTTCCTGCGTGGCAGTCTGCAGCCGGCCGTCCGTCGAGGTGAGCGCTGGGGTGTAGTAGCCGGCCACATCGGCAACGAGATGCGTGCCGCCAGAACTGAACATTGACACCTTGCCGTTGGTGCCGACCTTGACCGTCACCAAGTTGGCCGCGGTCTGACCCACAGTGTCGAGGTTGAGATTCGATGCCCATGGCCGCCGCGTACCGGAGGGGTAGACGGTGACAAATCCCGCTTGCGTTGCGTCGGTCGCCGTCACGTTCAGCACGACTGCCGACAGATCGTTAGCGGGGACGCCGGGAACTCCAGTGATCTGCAGATCGATTGTGCCGCCGACACCGATCTTGCCGATCGGCGCGCCGGTGCCATCACGAGTGTCAAGTATTCGCTTCGGCGGGACTGCTACGAACTTGGTGGTGTCAATGGCCGGTGGCTGCAGCGCGGTGCCGTACGAGGCGTGGATCAGACCGAGCGCAACGGTGTTCAAGTTGATGTCTCCCGAGCCGATGGCGAGTAGATCGCCGCTCGAGAGCACGTTGACTCGGTCGATGCGCATCCCCGTCAGGTCGGCCACGCCATTGAGCCCAAACGTGGTGTCGACGTTCCCGACCGGGTCATAGGAAACGACGGACGACTGACCGAGGGGCGCATAGGTGTAGCCGGTGCCCGCCATCGCCAGGAGAGGATTGTCGAACGGCGCGGTGAGTGTTGCGAGGAGTGCCCCATCGGGTGAATACAAAAAGGTGCTGGCTCCGGCGACATGCGGCAGCACGCGAATCGTGTCGTCGTCGATGAACTTGTCGATGGTGCACCGCCCCGCCTGTGTGACGACGGCGCCTCCTGAGCCGAACGATTCGTCGATTCCGCCACCCGGGTTGAATGCGACGAGCGTGCAATTCCCTGAGGAGGGAAGCGGGAACGTAGGCGATGATGAGATGGAGACGATCAGGCGACCGTCGCTTGTTAGTGTCGCGCTGCTCGCAGACATTGGGGGAGCGACCTGCGGCGTTGGATGCGGGAGCAAGCGGTCAACACTGGCGTCGAACAAGTTGTCGATCGAGCCGGACGGGTAGACGATTCGGGCAACGTCTAGTCGGCTCGGGAGGGAGAAGAAGGCGCCGACCGCGACAATGCTGCCGTCGGCACGTGACAGCAGCTGTGTCACACCCGCACCGAGGTCAGGACCAGGTAGAAGCGCTCCACTCGGTGACACGATGCTCGACCCCGAACCGTGTGTGGCCGACCCGGAGTACCAAATCAACAGGCGTCCATCATCGAAGGCAGCCATGTGGTCGGCCCTGATTCCCCAAACAACGCCGCCGGTGCCGAACCCAGAGTCCCGGGCTCCGGACGGCAGGTACTTCACGAGAAACGCAGTTGACCAATTGTCGGAAGACCAAGGCAGCAGGTCGCCAGCGGCAACGAACGACCCGTCCTGTAGCTGCAACGCATCGGAGATGTACACCTGGCGACCGCCACTCAACGCGCTGTCGATCATCACTCCGTTGACGCCAAAGCTGGTAACCGGCTCACCGTCGGCGCTGACCTTGGAAGCCGCTACGAATGGCGTCGCCAACACGACCGCCACGACCACCCGCCCCCATCGGTTCACCGTCCGCACTCTAGGCATGGCCGGGTAGCGTGTCGACCCTATGGCTACCCCATTTCCCGTCCTTGATGGCTCCGCGCCCCGCAAGCAGCAGTTCGATTCCGCCCCCGAGATGGGCATCGACACGAGCAAGCGGTACACCGCAACGATCGACACCAGCATGGGCACATTGGTCGTCGCTCTCGACGCCATCACTGCGCCGCTCACGGTCAACAACTTCGTGTTCCTCGCCGCCCACCACTACTACGACGGCGTCATCTTCCACCGCATCATCAACGGCTTCATGTGCCAAGGCGGCGACCCCACCGGTACCGGCCGCGGCGGACCCGGGTACAAGTTCTCCGACGAGCCCGTGAAGCAGCGCTACCAGATCGGTTCGCTTGCGATGGCCAACGCCGGTCCGCACACCAACGGCAGCCAGTTCTTCTTGATCAGCGGTCCCAACGGCGTCGGCCTGCCGCCGCAGTACAACCACTTCGGTCAAGTGGTGAAGGGCCTCGAGGTGATCGACGCGATGCAAGGCGTCGACACCGACCGCAGCGATCGACCGCGCACCGACGTGGTGATCAACTCGGTGACCATCACCGTCGCCGACTGAAGCAGCGTGACGGCGGAGGCAATCTCGCTGGCGACGGCGCGCCGCATCGCGCTCGCCGCGCAGGGCTTCGCCGAGCCGCGGCCGCAGGGACGGGTCGACCGTCGGCACTTCCGACGCGTGCTCGATCGGATGGGCCTGATCCAGATCGACTCCGTCAACGTCTTGGTGCGCAGTCAGGAACTACCGCTGTTCGCCAGGCTCGGTCCTCACCCGCGAAGCCTGATCGGCGAGGCGACGAGGGCCGGAGCGTTGTTCGAGTACTGGGTGCACGAGGCGTCGCACGTCGACATGGCGCACTATCACCTGCACCGCTGGAAGATGGCCGGCGACCACAAGTGGGAGCGCTACTTCACGCTAAAGGACCGCCGCCCGAACTTCGTCGAAGAGGTCTACAAGCGAATCGTCGACGAGGGCCCGGTCGCTTCAGCAGACCTTTCCGAGCGTGTCGGCAAGAAGGGCACGTGGTGGGACTGGGACGACGCCAAGGTTGCCCTCGAGAACCTCTTCTGGAACGGGAGGGTCACGGTCACCCGCCGCTCGTCTGACTTCGCTCGTGTCTACGACCTCACCGAGCGAGTCATCCCCGCCGAGGTGCTCGCAAGACCTGCCGCGCCGGAACGAGACGCGCGCAAGCAACTGCTCGAGCTCGCCGCGCGCCACCACGGGATCGGAACGCTCGCCGACCTCACCGACTACCACCGACAGAAGAATCAGCCGTGCAGGGACTTGGTCGCCGAACTGGTCGAGGAGGGGGTGCTGCGCGAGGTGCGCGTCGAGGGCTGGAAACAGCCGGCCTACCTCCATCGCGAGGCGCGCATCCCGAGACGGATCACCGCCTGCACCGTTCTCAGCCCGTTCGACCCCGTGGTGTGGAATCGCGATCGTGCCAACCGTCTGTTCGGGTTTCACTATCGCATCGAGATCTACACCCCGCAGCCGAAGCGGATCTACGGCTACTACGTGTTGCCGATCCTGTGGGGAGACAGTGTGGTGGGGCGACTCGATCTGAAGTCCGACCGCCAACGCCGGGCGTTGCTCGTGCAGGGATCGTTCACCGAGCCCGGCGTGCCACCCGCACCACTCGCCGACGATCTCGCCCCGGAGCTGCACGACATGGCACGCTGGCTCGGGCTCGACACCGTCGACGTCGGCCCTCGCGGAGACCTGGCCTCCACCCTTCGCGAGGCAGTCGGTCACTACGCTCGGCGTTGATGTCAGAACCCCAATCGTGGTTGCCGCCCGAGCACATGCCGCGATGGGTGTGGAAAGCCGTCGCCATCTTCTGGCTGGGGTACATCGTCTCGATTGCCACCCGCTCCGTGTGGACCAGTCTTTCGGCGCTGGTGTTGATCCTCTTGGTCTCGTTGTTCATGGCGCTGGCCATCGAGCCGGGCGTCAACCGCTTGGCCTCGCGCGGCTGGCGGCGCGGCACTGCAACCGCACTCATCATCATCGGTGTCTCCGTCGGCTTCCTGGTGTTCATCGTGGCGATCGGCACGCTCGTCGGTCAGCAGATCGCCGAGCTGCTCGGCCATTCCGAGAAGTACGTCAATCGCACCGTCAACTTCCTCAACGACAAGTTCGACAGTCACATCAACGCCACGCAGGTGATCGCCACGATCAACGACCCGAATGGGGCCGTGCAACGTTTCATCCGCAGCCAGCAGGGCAAGGTCGTCGACCTCTCGGTGACCGCGCTCGGTGTGCTGATCAAGGGGTTGTCGGTGATGTTGTTCACCTTCTACCTCGTCGCCGATGGGCCGAAGTTGCGCCGGGCGATCTGCAGCAGGTTGCGCCCCGACCGGCAGCGACGGGTTCTACGCGGTTGGGAACTGGCCATCGACAAGACGGGCGGATACCTCTACTCCCGAGCGCTGCTCGCCGGGCTCTCGGCGTTCTTCCATTGGATCCTGTTCCAAGCCATCGGCATCCAGGCTCCGGTCGCGATGGCACTATGGGTCGGCGTCATCAGCCAGTTCCTGCCCGTTGTCGGCACCTACCTCGCCGGCGCCCTCCCCGTGCTGGTGCAGTTCGTCGACTCGCCCCTGCGCGCCTTCATCATCTTGCTCTTCGTCATCTTCTACCAGCAGGTCGAGAACTACCTGCTGCTGCCGCGCATCACGGCTCGAACAATGGACCTGCACCCGGCGATTGCATTCGGATCGGCGATCGCCGGCGGCGCAGTGCTCGGCGCGGTCGGTGCCGTGCTGGCCATTCCGGCTGCCGCCATGGCCCAGGCCGTGCTCAGCAATCTCGGCGAGCGACACGATGTGATCGACAGCGACCTGATCAGCATGTTGCCCGGCAAGAGCCCGCCGCGTAGGTCACGGTTGAGGCGGGCCGACGTGGGCAGCCCTGATGGCAACCCCTGACGCGTTCGCCCCGGTTGCCATCACGCGCCGGAGCGGCTGTGACGAGTCGGTGCACTTCGGCGCGGTGGTCGGGCTGTCTTCTACGGGCGAGGTCGAGTTCGCCGTCGGCGATCCCAGCACCGCCATCTATCCGCGGTCATCGACGAAGCCGATGCAAGCGGTGGCGATGGTCCGCGCCGGGCTGCAGCTTCCATCCGATCTGCTGGCTCTGGTGTGTGCCAGCCACGACGGCACACCGAGGCACCTCGCAGCGGTTCGCCGGATCCTGGCGACAGCCGGCCTGACCGAGGCGTCGTTGGCGAACACGCCCGGTCTTCCACTCGACGAGAGCGCCGCCGAGGCCGTGTTCCGCGATGGTGGAGGACGGACACCTCTGCAGATGAACTGCAGCGGCAAGCACAGCGGGATGCTGGTCACCAGCGCGGTGAACGGGTGGCCGATCGACGAGCGTTACCTGGAGACCGACCATCCCCTGCAGCAGGCGATCACCGCGACGATCGATGATGTCGCGGCCGAGCACCACAGCCACATCGGTGTCGACGGGTGTGGCTCGCCGGCGCATGTCATCTCGTTGCTGGGCCTTGCACGCGCATTCCGCGCAATCGCCGTGGGTGATGCCGGCAGCGCCGGCGGCGCCGTCTACGAGTGCATGACCGCACATCCGGAGCTGGTCGGCGGGAACGATCGCGACGTCACCAAGTTCATGCGCCACGTCCCAGGGCTGATGGCCAAGGATGGCGCCGATGGTGTGTTCGCCGCGGCGCTTCCTGATGGGCGTGCCGTTGCGTTGAAGATCGCCGACGGAGGTAACCGGGCACGTCCTCCGGTGATGCTCGCCGCGTTGCGCGCTCTCGGCATCGACACGTCGGCAGTGGAGCCACTGGTCGTCGAATCGATCCTGGGTCACGGTCACCGCGTCGGTGAGGTTCGGGCAATCGCGCCGTAGGGTTGCGCGGTGAGCGCCATCCCGTTCGTGTCCCTCGATGCAGCTCGTTATGGCGAGGCCGTGCAGGTCTCGCCGTTGGTGCGCCGGGTGATCGCCAACAACCCGTCGAAGTACACCTACTTCGGTACCGGCACCTACATCATCGGTCACGATGACGTCGCCGTCATCGATCCCGGTCCACTGCTCGACGAGCACCGAGATGCGCTCGCCGCTGCCCTCGATGGTGTCCGTGTTCGAGCGATCCTGGTGACCCACTGCCACTCCGATCATTCACCCCTGGCCGCGTGGCTGCACGACACGACCGGGGCCCCCACGTTTGCGTTCGGCCCACACCGCACGAGCGAGGGCGACAGCGAAATGGATGCGACGATCGAAGACGGTGTGACGTTGGAAGAGACCACCGATACCGACTTCGTCCCCGATGTGCACGTTGGCGACGGTGAGGTCGTTGCCATGGGCTCCGGGTGGACGATGCACGCGGTGTACACACCAGGGCATACGTCGAACCACATGTGCTTTGCGCTCGACGAGGAACGAGCGTTGTTCACCGGCGACCACGTGATGGGTTGGAGCACCACGGTCGTGTCACCTCCCGACGGCGACATGCGCGACTACATCGAGTCGCTCCGCAAGGTGATGGGCCGCGACGACGCAACGCTGTGGCCCACCCACGGCGCTCCGGTGACATCGCCGAAGCCGTTCCTCGAAGCGTTCCTCGACCATCGCCTCGACCGCGAAGCGCAGGTCCTCCGTGCCGTGCGATCGGGTCTGTCCGACATCGACGCGATGGTCAAGGTGATGTACGCGGATGTCCGCGAGGAGTTGCACAAGGCCGCGGCGCGCAGTGTGCTGTCGCACCTGATCAAGCTCGCCGACGATGGCGTCGTGAGCGTCGACGGTAAGGTCGGCCCTACGGCGAAGTACTTGCCGACCTGACCGACGGCTTACGCATACTGGTCGAGGATGCTTGCCTCGGTCACCCGGTCGATCGTCTCCTTGACGGCGGTAGCCATTGTGATGTCGATGCCCTCGACTTCGGCGATCTCGGCGATCGTGGCCCGCTGCAGGCTGGCCAGGTCACCGAACCGTTCGACGATTGCGGCCGACAACGCCGGAGTGATGCGCGGCACTCGAGTGAGCAGGCGTGAGCCGCGAGGCGTTGCCGGCGAATCGCCGTGCAGACCGTGGCCTGCCCAGTTGTTGGCGATCAGCGGATAATCGGCCAACACCAGTTCGAGCTCGTGGTTGATCTCGCCGTACACCTCGTCGACCTGCAGACGAAGCAGGCGGGCATCGACGCCGAGCTCGACGATCATCGTTTCGATCTCGTCAGAGATCCGCCGCACCATCTCGCCGCGCTGCACCACCGAAGCGACATCGCGAATGGTGGCCATGCCCTCCAGCTCGAGCGCGGTGAGGTTTGCCAGGGTGTCGTCGAGGCGCACCTTGTAGCGCTCGAGGGTTTGCAGCGCCTGGTTGGCCCGGTCGACCAGCCGACCGATGTCTTGCAACTGGTGCTTCATTCCGCCGGCGTACACGGTGATGACGCCCATCTCTTCGCTGACGCTGACCACCGGCACCGGAATGGAACGGGCGACCCGCTCGGCGGTTCGGTGTCGAGTACCGGTCTCGCTGGTTGGCACCGACGGATCGGGCACGAGGTGCACGTTGGCTCGGGCCAAACGCTGACCTCGTGAGCCGAGGATGATCGCGCCATCCATCTTGGCCAGCTCGCTGAGCCGCTGAGGGCTGAACGCCGCGTCGAGCAGGAAGCCACCGCTGCAGATGGCCAGCACGTCGGGGCCGTCGCCGAGGATGAGCAGCGCGCCCATCTTGGCGCGCACGATTCGCTCGATTCCGTCGCGCAGCGGGGTACCCGGGGCAATCGTGGCCAGCGCACCGTGCAGAGCGTCGTGGGGCGGCCCGGGCGTCGTCGTCATGGGCAGATTGTACTAGCCGCCGGCGCCTCGCAATCCCGCGGCGAGCAACGCTTCGTTCAGCGTGCCCACACGGATCAGCGAGATGCCGTCGACTCCATTGGCGGAGTTGGCCGGAACGATCGCACGGGTGAAGCCGAGTCGCGCCGCTTCCGCCAGGCGACGCGAGGCGTGAGCAACCTGGCGGAGCTCGCCCGCCAAGCCGACCTCGCCGAACGAGACGAGGTCGGGCGGCAGGGGATGGTCGGCAAGCGCGCTGACGATCGCCAGACACATCGGTAGGTCGCTGCCAGGCTCGGTGAGCCGAACGCCACCAACCGCCGAGGCGAAGACCTCGTGCTGGCCCATGGGCAGCCTGGCTCGACGCTCGAGCACGGCCAGCAGCAGCGCCAGCCGGCCGGCGTCGAGACCCTGAGCGCTGCGGCGCGGAGGAGCACCCGGGGTGACCTTGTTCGTGAGCGATTGCACCTCGACGAGCAGCGGTCGGTGGCCTTCGAGCGTGGGCGTGACGGCCGAGCCGGCGACCCCGGTTCGGCGGTCGGTGAGGAACAGGCTGCTGGCATCTGGCACGCCGACCAGGCCACGCTCGACCATCTCGAACACGCCCAATTCGTTGGTGGAGCCGAAGCGGTGCTTGACCGCGCGCAGCAGACGGAGGGCGTGGTGACGGTCGCCCTCGAAGCTGAGCACCGTGTCGACGATGTGTTCGAGCACCCGCGGCCCGGCGAGGCCACCGTCTTTGGTGACGTGGCCCACGAGCACCATGGGTAGACCGCGGCGCTTGGCCTCGGCGACCAACCGGTGGGCGCAGCCGCGCACTTGGACGACGCTGCCTGGTGCCGAGCCGAGGTCGGAGTCGGCGACCGACTGGATGCTGTCGATGATGACGAGCTGTGGTTGCACCGTTTCGAATGCGGCGATGATGTAGGCGAGCGAGGTCTCGGCCAGCAGCCACACGTTGGTACTGACCGCGCCGAGCCGTTCGGCACGAAGCCGCACCTGCTGGGCGCTCTCTTCGGCACTGACGTACAAGGTGCGCGCCGGCCATGCGGCAGCGAGCTGCAGCAGCAACGTGCTCTTGCCGATTCCGGGTTCGCCGGCCAGCAGGGTGACCGAGCCCGGAACGAGGCCGCCGCCGAGCACTCGGTCGAGCTCTTCGATTGCGGTCGGTTGCGGGCCGCCGACCAACGTATCGATGTCAGCAAGTGGCATCGCCGTAGCAGCGGAGCTGGATGAGACCAAGGCGGCGAGATCGGGACCGGTGCCCTCGACGTCTTCGACAAGCGAGTTCCACGCCCCGCACGACGGGCAGCACCCGGTCCACTTCGGGTAGGCGGTGGCGCAGGTGGAACAGCGGTAGACGAGGCGGAGTTTCGACATGTGACGCCACCGTACAAAGGGGGTGTTACACGCCCCTCGGTGCACGGTTGCGGGAACGTCGCTGGCGGGCTTTGACGACCCAGGTGATGAACGCGGCAGCGATCACACACCAGGTAACGAGAGCGATCAACGCCACGTTGGCGGCGATCCCCCAGATCCGTGCCGTGCCGTGGTCATCCGTTGCGGTGGTCGAAAGGTCGAGCTGTGAGCCGTCGAGGGGCACGATCCACGACACCGCCCCATCTTTGATCGTGCCCGTCGCCGACTTGATCTTGCCCGGCAGCGAGGCACGAATGGTCACGCCGACGGCCTGCGTCGGGCTCGCATTCGAGGCCACTACCTGCTCGGCATACGGCGTGGCACCAACGGCCGCGAGCACCTCGGGGTCGGCGAACGCGCCGAGTCCGTCGATGCGCAGCGATCCGGCCAGGGTGATCGTCGTCCCGCTGAGGTTGACCGCCCGGCCGAGCGTCGCACTGTGCAGCGGCCCGCCGCTGCCGTTGATCGACTGCAGCAATGCGGTCGCCTCTTCCGGACTGGCGAACGCATGAATGAGCTCGACGCGGAGGCCGCCGTCGGACGATGGAGTCGGACCGGTCACGGTCCATCCGGCCGTCTTGACGTCGTCGAAGCGCAGATCGGCGGCGAGTCCCGGGGCATGGGCCAGCACGCCGGCATCGGCGACCGCGGTCACGGTGATCTTGCCGGAACCGTCGGTGCCCATGGCGATGTCGACGGTGGTGTCGACGTGGCACGCGGTGAGCACCATCACAGCGATCGCGATCAGCCCCCGGCGCATAGTGTCCCCGATTGTGGCATGCGGAACCTGGCGCACACCGGAGGTGTCAGTACAGGCAACTCGTCGACCATGACCACCGAATCAACAGAACCCTCTGACACTGATCTCGTCACCCGCGCCCGCGCCGGTGACGACGCAGCCTTTGGCGCGCTCGTCGGGCGGTATCAGACCGCCGCCTTGCGACTGGCTGCGGTGATCAGTGGTTCGACCGACGATGCCGCTGACATCGCCCAGGAGGCCCTGGTGAAAGCCCATCGATCACTTGCCAAGCTCACCGACCCGGCCATGGTTCGGCCGTGGATGCTGCGGATCGTGGCCAACGAGGCCAAGAACCATCTGCGTGGCCGCGATCGGCGACACCAGCGCGAGCTGCGCTACGGCTCGTGGGTCGTCGCGGCGATGCCCGACCCGGAGGACAGCGTGCTCGACGCCGACGATGCACACGAGTTGGCACTGGCGCTCGCCAGGATCGGAGCGCGCGACCGGCAAGTGCTCGCCTACCGCTATTTCGCCGGGCTGTCGGAGGTCGAGACGGCGCGGGCACTCGACGTCGCCGCCGGCACGGTGAAGTCGAGAACCGCTCGCGCCCTTGCCCGGTTGCGGGTCGAGATGGGGCGACGATGATCGATCTGGAACGCTCACTGACCGAGCTCGCCGATCGGGTGCAGATCCCGGGCGGCGATTGGCTCGTCGGCGATGTCGTCCGTCGCCTCGGCGAGCCGGTCAAGCACCGGCGGCAGCGTCGGGCCATCGCCTTGGCTGGTGCGCTCGTCGCCTTCCTCGCGATCGTCACGTTCGCCCTGCCCGGCCCGCGGCACGCTGTGGCTCGTTGGCTCGGCTTCGACAGCGTGCGCATTGAGCCGGGCGTGACCGCGCCACCGACCGCCGCGCCACCGACCATCGCCTCGACATCTCCCACGTCGCAGACAACCCTGCCGGATACCTCGGCGACCACGACGACTGCGGTGCCACCCGCACTCGGTCTCGGACCCTCGGTGTCGATGGCCGAGGCGATGTCGCGGGCGGGGCTTCCCGACCCGACACCCGCGCTGCTCGGGCGTCCGGAGTCGGTCCACGTCGTGCAACCTCCCGATTCCGGCCAGATCATCCTGGTGTACGGACCGTCGGATCTCGTCCCGTTGTCATCGGTGACTGGCGTCGGTGCCCTCGTCTCGGTGTTTCCGGCGCACATCGAGGAGGGCTTCTTCGGCAAGGCGCTCGGCAACGACGCCACGGTGAGATCGGTTGACGTCGCCGGCGCCGACGGCGGCTACTGGATCGAGGGGGCGCCGCATCAACTGTTCTTCGACAGTGGCGGCAAGTTCGAAATCGACACACTGCGGCTGGCGACGAACACGTTGCTGTGGCAGCGCGGTGATCACATCTACCGGCTCGAGGCCGACATCTCCCTGGAGACCGCGCTGCGAATCGCCGCCTCCGTCCCGTGATCTTCGTAGACTGCCCTCCCGCCCCAGCTCAGGGGAATCAAGGAGGCAACCGACATGTCCATCGGTCTCGATGACGCCAGGGCGATGATCGCCGGCGCACGCGCCGCGGCTCGCACACTCGGCTTGAAGCCGCTCTCGGTCGTCGTGCTCGACGCCGGCGGCCACGTGACGGCATTCGAACGCGAAGACGGCTCGTCGAACAAGCGGTTCGAGATCGCCTTCGGCAAGGCCCACGGCGCGCTGTCGTTCGGGATGGGATCGCGAGCGTTGATGGCCCGGGCCGAAGCCCAGCCCTACTTCATCGCTGCCGCGACTGCAGCGATCGGCGGATCGCTGATCCCGGTGCCGGGTGGTGTGCTCATCACGAATGCCGAGGGAGCCACGATCGGCGCAGTGGGGATCAGCGGTGACAACTCCGACAACGACGAGCGGGCCGCGATCGCCGGCATCGAGGCGGCCGGCTTCACCGCCAACCCGGGCTGACCACCCACCTCGCGGAACGCAACGTCCCGTGGGGGTGTCAGTGGACCATGAGGAGAACCGTTGCCATCATGTTGCTGCTGGCCTCGTGCGGCTCGGCGAAGGCATCGACCACCGCTGAGTCGACCGCACAGTCGTCGATGACGACATCGTCGCCGGTGACGACCGAGGTGCCGCCGGCGACAACCGTCGCGCGTCACATCATCGATGCCGAGGCAGCGTTTCCACCGCGGCTGTCGGTGACGACCAAGGATGGTCAGATCGTGACGTTCGCCCCGCGCGCCACCCCGGTCATCACGCCCGCGGTGAGCGCTCCGACCGGGAAGGTTGCAGTCAGCGCGGTCGCCGCCGCAGGCGTCACCACGATCGCGTGGCACGACCTCAGCAACGACGCGGTCACCGCATCGATCCAGATCGACGGGGCGTTCCGTCCCACCGCTGTCGACCAGGATGGCCAACTCGTCGCCCTCATCAGCTCGGCACCGACCTCGACGACGGTCGTGCTGGCGACCCCGGCCGGCGGTGAACTGCGTCGCTGGACGTTCAACTCTGTCGTGGTACCCGAGGCGTTCGCCAACGCCGCATCCGTCGACGGACTGCCGATCGGTGTCTTCGTGATCGAGTACCTGGCGACCCACACCTACCGGGTCAGGGTGATCGACACCGCCACCGGCGAGCTCGGGTTGCCGTTGAACCTGCGCGACAAGGGTCAGACCGTCGACGAGGTCATGACCGCGGTCAGCCGCACGGCCGTCTTCGACCCCGGGCGCCAACTGCTGTTCACCCTGTATCAGGATGCGAGTGAGGGTGGCGGGAACATCGGCTCGTTCATCCACACGCTCGGGTTGATCAATGGAGTGTGGTGCCTCGACGTGCCCGAGCAGCTCGGCCTCGCCGACCATCCTGGTGCGCTCGCCGTCAGCCCCGATGGCTCACGCTTGTATGCGGCGTCGAGCACCGGCGGTGTCGCCGGATACGTGGTCGACGACATCACCAACGGAGACGTCGCGATGCCCACGGCCCGCACAACGACCCAGCTCGACGCCACTGCCGCACGGGTCGCGATCGGCGCGTCGAACGACGAGGTGGTGGTCGCCCTCGGCGGCAGGTTGTTCCGCCTCGATCCCACGACCCTCGAAGTGCGCGACTCGTTCACCTGGGACATGGGCGTCGAAGCGTTGACCGTGTTGGCGGACCACAGCATCATCATCGTCGGCACAGGCCGGATGACGCTCGTATCGGCCGACGACCAGATCATGGCCGAACGCGTGCTACCTGGCCTCACCAGCGAGGTGACTCGCGTAGCGGTGGTCGGCTGAGCGCTACTCGGTCGGCAGTGTTGGTTCCGGCACCTCGGGTGCGCCGGTAGCAGCGAGCTCGACCGCGACGGGTGGCAGGAAGCCCTCGACCCCGGTGAACTTGAGCTTCTTCTCGCCGGGCTTGTCGGGGTCGTCCTCGGTGTCGACGACGATGATCTCGCCGGCGCGGAACTCCTTGTAGAGGATCTTCTCGCTGAGGACGTCTTCGATCATTCGCTGGATCGCCCGACGCAACGGGCGGGCACCGAGCTGCGGGTCGTAGCCCTTTTCTGCCAGCAACTCCTTGGCGGCCTGGGTGAGCTCGATTCCGAGTCCCTGACCCTCCAATTGCCCAGTCAAGCGTTTGGTCATGAGATCGACCATCTGCATCACTTCTTCGCGAGCGAGCTCGTGGAAGACGATGACCTCGTCGATGCGGTTCAAGAACTCGGGACGGAAGTGGATCTTCAGCGCCTCGTTGACCTTGTCGCGCATGCGCTCGTAGCTCATTGCCGAGTCGGCCTTGGTGAAGCCGACGTTGGCCTTGCGCAGGTCGGCGGTGCCGAGGTTGCTGGTCATGATCAGCACGGTGTTGCGGAAGTCGACGGTACGGCCCTGGCTGTCGGTGAGCCGACCTTCCTCCAAGATCTGGAGCAGGATGTTGAACACGTCGGGGTGGGCCTTTTCGAT
>JANYKU010000016.1 GCA_025358075.1 Ilumatobacteraceae bacterium | reverse complement strand
ACTGCTGCAGCGCGGCCAACAGGGCGGCCAAAGCGCGGGCGCGGTGCGAGATCTGGTTCTTCTCCGCGTCGGTCATCTGGGCGAATGAGCGACCGTCACCATCGTCCGGAATGAACACCGAGTCGTAGCCGAAGCCGCGATCACCCAACTCTGCAGTGGCGATCACTCCTTCGCACACTCCTTCGACGGCCAGCTCGCGTCCGCCAGGCCATCTCACCACGACGGCCGAGATGAACTGTGCCGCGCGCCGATCGGTGCCGCCCAATTCGCGCAACAACTTACGACGGTTGTCCGCATAGGTCGCGTCGTGCCCGGCATAACGTGCCGCGTACACGCCCGGCGCACCACCGAGCGCGTCAACGAACAACCCGGTGTCGTCGCTGACAGCAGGTAGGCCAGTCGCCGTGCAGATCGCGACCGCCTTGAGCCGGGCATTGCCGATCAGCGTGTCTGCGTCTTCGACCACCTCGGGCACATCGGCCGGGCGCGGCAGAAGTCGCACGACGCCATCGAGGATCGCGGCGATCTCCGCAACCTTGTCGGGATTGGCCGAAGCGCAGACCAGTTGCAGGTGCGGCCCGGTCATCGTCCGAGCACGCGCGGCGAAGGCAGCACCGAGACCATTTCGGCCTGCAGCGCCATGATCTCCGACACACCTGCTGTCGCCAGCCCCAGCAGCAGATCGAGCTCACCTCGTGAGAACGGGGCACCTTCGGCGGTGCCTTGCACCTCGACGAAACTCGGCTCGGCTCCGGCCTTGCCGAGCATGACCACGTTCATGTCGACCTCGGCGGAGGAGTCCTCTTGGTAGGGAAGGTCGATCATCGGCACTCCCCCGACGATGCCGACGCTGATGGCCGCGCAGAACGAGTGCAAGGGATGGGTCTTGATCGCGTTGCTGTGGACCAACCGCGCCAGTGCGTCGTGCAGCGCGAGATATCCACCGCAGATGCTGGCCGTACGTGTGCCGCCGTCGGCCTGGAGCACATCGCAGTCGACGACGACTTGACGTTCGCCCAACTGACGCATGTCGCACGATGCTCGCAACGAGCGACCGATCAGCCGCTGGATCTCGACGGTTCGTCCGCTCTGCTTTCCCTTCGCTGCCTCACGTTCGATCCGCTCCGGCGAAGCACCGGGCAGCATCGAGTACTCGGCGGTCACCCATCCTTTGCCGGAGTTCTTCATCCAGCGAGGCACGTTCTCGTCGATCGAGGCCGTGCACAGCACGCGGGTCTTTCCGAACGTGACCAGCACGCTTCCGGCCGCCATCTCGGTGTAATCGCGCTCGAACATGATCGGGCGCATCTCGTCGTTGGCGCGGCCGTCGAAGCGGGTCATGGGCAAACTCCTTGTGTGATGGAAGAGGTCATTCAGGTGGCTGCCAGTGATCGGCGGCCCCGAGTTCGGGACCCAGCAGGCGACCACCGAGGTCGGCGAACCAGGAGATGTCACCACTCGAGTAGAAGCGATGCTCGGCCGGCGCGTCGGCCGCCGCCAGTCGCAGCAGGTCGAGGCGGTCCAACAACTCGCGGGTCGCGAATGCGGTCTCGTCGGCGCTCGACACCAACGTCACGTCGGGACCCATGACCTCTCCGATCACGCGAGCCAGGTAGGGGTAGTGAGTGCACCCCAGCAGCAAGGCGTCGACACCGGCGTCGTGAATCGGAGCGAGCAGGCGCTCGGCAAGGATCGTGATCTCGTCACCCGAGGTCTGGCCACGCTCGACGAACTCGACGAAGCCAGGGCATGCGGCCGACGTCAACTCGACGTCTGCACCGGTGGACGCAACGGCGCGCTCGTATGCCCCTGACCCGATGGCACCCACCGTGCCGATCACGCCGACGCGGCCCGAACGGCTCGCCTTGACCAGGGCCTTCGCCCCCGGCTCGACGACGTCGACGACGAGGACCGGCAACTCTTGCTGCAGCACGTCGAGGGCTGCCGCCGAGGCCGTGTTACAGGCAACGACGACGGCCTTCACCTCGTGTTGCTTGACAAGGCTCCACGCCAGCTCGCGGGCAAACTGGCGGACCTCGTCCTGCGGTCGTGGGCCGTAGGGATAGCGACCGGTGTCGCCGATGTACACGACGTTCTCGGCAGGAAGCAGGTCGATGACGGCACGGGCGACCGTCAGCCCCCCGAACCCACTGTCGAACATCCCAATCGGCCGGTCCATCTCTCCACGCATATCGAGGGGCCAGGCTACGCGGCGCCGACGTTCTACGCTCGCTTCAGTACCCACCGGCGACGGAAAGCGACATGCTGACAGCAACCATTCTGGCGCTCGTCGCCGCAGTGCTCCATGCTCTTTGGAACCTGTCGGTCAAGCAATCGATCAGCGATCGCTTCCTCGCACTCTGGGGTCAGTTCTTCGTCGCCGGCGTCCTGTCGGCCGTGGTCTTGGTCGTCGCCGGTGGCATTCCCGCCCGCGGGTTCCTGTGGGCGGGCTTGTCGGGTTTGACCCATGTTCCGTATTGCCTGCTGTTGGCGAAGGCCTACAGCGTCGGGGACTTCTCCGTCGCCTACCCAATCGCTCGCGGTGGCGGTGCGCTCGTCGCCGGGCTCGGTGGTATCGCGCTGCTGGGCGACACGTTCCGAACCGTCGGGCTGATCGGCATGGTAGTCGTCGCCTGTGGCTTGATCGCCCTCGCCGGGCGTAGCGCGTCGACACAAGTGATCGTTGCCCTTTGTCTGGCAGCCACGATCGGGGTCTACTCGGTGCTCGACGCCAAGGGCATCCGCAGCGTCGACACTCCGCTCTATGCAGCGGCGACGTTCATCTGCGTCACGATGACAACCAGTTGCTACGCGCTCGCCAGCGGTCGGGGAAGCCAGATGGTGTCGGCCATGCGCAGCTACTGGCGCCGCTTCGTGGTGATGGGGATTGCCTCGGGCATCACGTATGCCCTCGTGCAAATCGCCTTCCAACGCGCGCCAGTGGGGTACGTCACCTGTTTGCGCGAATCGAGCGTGCTGATCGCCGCGTTCGTCGGGGCGCGCTACCTCGGTGAGGGCCACGCGGCGCGACGGATGGCCGCGGCCGCCGTCGTGCTCGTCGGATTGCTGCTGCTCGTCGTCGGGCAGTAGGCCGAACTAGGTGACGCTGACCAGACGAGCGGTGGTGACCCATCGGAAGGTCACCGAGTGCGGCGGCGTGCAGGCAACGAGCTGCACCGTGGCCAGCCCGGCCTTCACGCCGATGTTGTTGATGATGTTGAAGTTCGGAACAGTCACGTCCTGGCGAACCACGACGTAGTTGTACGAATGCCCGTCGTCGCCGATGAGCGAGACCACGCCTCCGAGGGGGATCTCATTGATCCGCAGGAACGGCGCGCCGTGGGTGGTGCGATGGCCGAACAACACGATGTTGCCTGGCTGGGCCAGCTCGGCAGCTCCGTTCCACGTTGCGGCGATGCCGAGGTTGGCGACCGCGTCGAGGTTGGTACCTGTGCCGACCTGGGTGAACAGTCCGATGTTGAAGACATTGAGTTGCTGCGCGTTGGCCGGACCGTACGACGGGTTGGTAGGTGCCGGCAGCACGGCGACGCTGGGCGGTCCGAGGTACCAGCCGCTGATGTCGGCGATCATGTGCAGACCTTGCAACGTGAACAGGCTCAGCCCACGATTGCTGACCCTGACGATCGCATGATTGGCGACCGTCTGATCCCAGGTGTCGACGTTGAGGTTCGATGCCTGCGGTCGGGCGACTCCCGCAGGGAATGCCGTGACGAACCCGCCGACCATCGACTCGGTACCGGTGATGTTGACGGCAACCGCCGACACTTGGGTCACCGGCGGGAGCACCGAGAACTCGAGCGTGCTGCCACCCCACGTCGGCATGACGAACATGTCGCGCGAGTCGAGCAGCCGCATCGGGCTGGTAGGCACGAAGAGCCCGTCGGTGGTCTTGACCGCGGTTGCACCGGTGAACCATCCGGCGACGTCGACGATGAGGTCGCCGCCGCCCATGCTGAAGACGTTGAACGCCGGAGTTCCCGACAGCAGCACGATGGCTTGCCCGGCACGTGTTTGACCGGGCGTGTCGATGTTGAGGTTGCTGGCGTTCGGACGGATCTGGTTGAGCGGGAACGCCGTCCAAAAACCCACACCAGTGTTCGTGGCCGTGATGTTGACGACGACTGCGATGGCGTCAGCGGGAACGCCAGCCGACGAAACGTCGACGCGTTCGACGCCATTGGTTCCGACTCCGAATCCGCGATTGCGGGTATCGAGAACTCTGAACGCCCCCCCGGGAAGCGTCTCCAGACGGCCGCTCGATACCAAGCCGGAACCGGTCACGGGAACGTACGCACCCGACACGTCGATCGCCACATCCATCGGTCGCTGCATGTATACGTCGACTGCGCCGGCGTTCAGCTTGACGGTGACCATGTTGGCCACCACTTGGCCGGGGCCGTCGAAGTTGACGTTGGAGGCCGTCGGCAACGCGGTGCCAGCGGGATAGACGGTGACGAAACCGGGCGCCGTCGTGTTGACTCCGGTGACGTTGAGCACCGCAGCCGAGGCGTTGGCCGGAACGCCAGCAATGCCAGCCACTTGAACACGCACGACCGAGTCGGAGATGCGTGTAAAGCCGTATGCGCCTTGATCGGGCCGCGTATCGGCCAACCGATGCGGTGCAACAGCCTGGTAGGCCGAGGCGCCGGGGGTGAAGGCTGCCTCGACCCGGGGTGTGGCTCCGGTGAGGCTCGGCGCAACAAGTGGACCGGCGATCACCAGGGCGGTCAGGAGGGCGGCTTTGACCGTCGTAAATTTCACGCGGGGTACATTAGCGACCACTTTCCGCCGAGCGGGTTCGCCTAGAAGTAAATGATCTGTTCGGCCTGTCGCTCGGCGTCATCGAGGTCGTCGGTGTACGCGCCGGTTGACAAGTACTTCCACCCGCCGTCGGAAACGATGAAGACGATGACGCCCTCGGTGATCTCGCTGGCGACCTTGGCCGCCCCGGCCATCGATGCACCCGACGAGATGCCCGCGAACACTCCACATTCACGCACCAGTCGACGGGTCCACTCCAGGCTTTCGCGGGGACGGACGACGCGCTTGCGGTCGAGCAGTTCGAAGCCGTACCACTGCTCGAACACTGGTGGGATGTAGCCGTCCTCGAGGTTGCGCAGCCCTTCGACCCGCTCGCCCAGCGGCGGTTCGATTGCGATCACCTTGATCGCCGAGTTCTGCTCCTTCAAGTACCGACCCGTGCCCATCAACGTGCCACTCGTACCGAGGCCGGCGACGAAGTGGGTGATCTCCGGGCAGTCGCGCCAGATCTCGGGCCCGGTGCCCTCGTAGTGAGCCAATGGATTGGCATCGTTGCCGTATTGGTACAGGAAGCACCATTCGGGATGCTCCGCGGCCATCTCCTGAGCTCGGCGAACGGCGCCGTTGCTGCCTTCCTCGCCGGGGGTCAGGATGACCTCGGCTCCGAACACTTCCAGCATCTGGCGGCGCTCGATCGACACGCTGCTCGGCATGAGGATCTTGATCGGATACCCCTTCAGCTGGGCGATCGCCGCCAAGGCGATGCCGGTGTTGCCGCTGGACGGCTCGAGGATCGTCTGGCCGGGCTGCAGCTTGCCGCTCTTCTCGGCCTGCTCGATCATTGACTTGGCGATGCGGTCCTTGACCGAACCGAACGGGTTCTGTCCCTCCAACTTGGCGAAGATCCGCACGTCGGGGTTCGGTGACAGGCGGCTGACGTCGATCATCGGGGTGTTGCCGATCATCTCGAGAACATTGTCGAAGGGAACCATCACCACTCCCAACCTTCGGTCGATGACCATCTATTCCGATGAAGCTGATCAATGCGGTCGGGATTCTATCTCACTCGACTGCGACACGCTCCTCCGAGATCGCCCCCGCAACGATGCGATAGCTGCGCGTCTCGGGCGCGTCCCGCTTCAGGCTGACGATCACGTAGTGCCAACCCGGGTCGGGCGCTTGGTCGACATCAGTCGGGCTGGGATATGGCTCGGTGTGCGTGTGGCTGTGGAACACACCGATGATCTCCAGGCCCTCGTCCTCGGCGCCGCGCTCGGCTCGCAGCAGCTCTTTGGCCGGGATGGAGTAGATGCGTGCCGACGCCGACTCGTTGGTGCAGGCGACGAAACGCTCCACGCGATCGCCACCACCCACCAGCAAGCCGCACGCTTCGAGCGGGTACCCGTTGTAGGCGTGTCCGATCATCTCGGCAAACGTTCCGTTGCGAAAGGCGAGCATCGGCCGAAGGGTAGCGAGGCGGTCACCGACGAGGCGACCGCTACCCTCACGTGCCATGTCGCCCGCAACGTCCGAAGACCGAAAGGTCATCGCCAGCAACCGCAAGGCGCGGCACGACTACTCGATTCTCGACACCATCGAGACGGGCATCGTCTTGCAGGGCAGCGAAGTCAAGAGCCTGCGCCTCGGGCATGTGCAGATCGCCGACGCCTACGGGCGGGTCATCAACGGTGCGATCTGGCTCGACGGCGTGCACATCCCGCCGTACACCTTCGCTCATGGTGTTGGTGCGCACGATCCTGATCGACCGCGCAAGCTGTTGCTGCACAGCCGCGAGATCCAACGCATCGCCGATGAGGTTGCACGCGAGCGGCTGGCGCTCGTTCCGCTGGCCTTCTATTTCAAAGATGGCCGGGTCAAGGTCGAGCTGGCGCTGGCGCGCGGCCGACGCAAGGCCGACAAGCGCAACGCCATGGCGGAGCGCGATGCACAGCGCGACATGCAACGCGCCCTCGGCCGCCAAGCCAAGGGTCGCGACTGAACGCTGGTCAGAGCGTGATCACGTCCAGCGTCGCCTGGGCGTGCAGCGCGACCATCGCCGGGGTCACTGCGGCGTCGCCAGGCAACTCGACGATGAACGCGGTGCCACCCTTGATCGCGTGGTTGATGTATTGAGTGGCCGTGCCCGTGCACCCGGCCGTGCACGGTGTCGACGCTGTCGTCAGCCCAACGATCGATGCAAACTTCATCGGGATCTCCACGCGAGCGCCGCCCGGCGACACGCGGTTGGCGTCCTGGTGCCAGAAGATCGTGATCTGCGGCTTGATCTTGCCGACGAACGACTCGAGCGCCTGGGTCTCGGGTTGATCGCCCGGTGCCTCGCCGGAGTACTCGCTGTCGGGACCCGACCTCGGGATGTAGCTCCACTTGTAGGTGACGTTGCGATTCAGGTCGACGCCGTTTGCATTCTCGCGTGTTCCGGCGGCCTGGCCGTCGGGGTTGATGCTGTCGATGATCCACAGATCGATGCCGGCCGGTATCGGCATGGTGCGGATGAGCTTGGTGATCTCGTAGCCCTTGGCCTCATTGCCGTGGATCACTCCGACCAGCAGAACCGGACGTGCGCCCGGGGTGCCGAGCCGGTAGGCCACGATGTCGCGACCCAAGACCGATCGACCGATCACGCGGCTCTCGATGACGGGCGAGGGCGTTGTCGTCGACGTCGTCGTTGACGAAGTGGTCGTGACCGCCGTGGTCGATGTCGATGACGTCGTCGAGCTGGTCGACGATGATGTCGATGGAGGCGATGTCGAGGTGGTGAAGGACGTCGCTGTCGGTTGGCTCGAACTGGTCGGCAACGACGAACTGGTCTGCGGGCTGGAAGCGCATGCGAGCAGAAGTGGTGGCGCGAAGAGGAGTGCGCACCACAACGTTCGACGAGAAGTCACGGTGCCGTCGCGGTCAACTGAGTGTGATCACGACGCCGCGGTCGCCGTACGGAATCCTCTTGCGCTTGATCAGCCCGCCGATGGTGCCGCCGAACTTGCTGATGGCCACCATCACTCCGTACTTGGCGTTGACCTTGACGCGGATGCCTTCGAGCTCGGGGCCGGTGACCAATTTCGCAGTGGCCTCAGCCGGTGACGTGCCGGGCTTGACGACGCCACGAGAGTTACTCGGTTGCACGATGACCTTCGTCGTGTGCGCGAGACGCTTTGCCTTGCCGGAACCCGACGAGGTCCAGAACCCAACCGTGCCGGATTCGACCGGCACGCACCACACCGGGGTTGTGATCGGAGTGCCATCGCGCTTGAAGGTGGTGAGCGCGATGTACTTCTCATCGGCGAGCGTCATGGCCCAATCCTAACGGGGTGGGTCAGGCTGCGGTTTCGGTTCCGGCGCGGCGAGCACCCGCAACGCGCCTGCTCGTGACCGAAACTCCAGCGGGCCGCGTAACTCGGTCGGTTCGCCGTCGAGCGCGATCTCCAGCACTGATTGATCCGACTCCACGACGAGGCGCGCGCCGGCCCGGCGATCCATGTGCGGAGCGGCTTTGACACCGCCGAGGCGGGCTCGTACCGCGTTGGCGATCAGACGCCACGGGCTGGTCGCGGCGATCACGTAGACGCCGAGGTTCTGATCGGTCAAGGAGGTGCGCTGACCAACGCGCTCGCCGTGCTCGTCGAACAGTCCATTCCCAACGAAGAGAAATGGCGTGACGATGACAACGGGTGCCGCTTCATCGACTGTCAATCGCAACCGGCTTACGGGCAGGCGTCGCAACGTGCGCACGATCGCCACCGGGGCGGCGCGGATCTTGCCCCAACCACGTCTGGCGCGGATGCCTTCGCGCTCGCCGACCATCTTTGGATACACACCGATCGACGCGTTGTTGACGAAGACGCTGCCATTGACTTCGCCAACGTCGACGGCGGTCACCACGGCGTCCGACAGGAACTTCGCCGCGGCCGAGAGATCGGCCGTCATTCCGTGATCCTTGGCGAAGTGATTGAACGTACCCATCGGAAGCACGCCGAGCACGATGTCGTTGTCGACCGCGACCTGCGCCGCGCAGTTGACCGTCCCATCACCGCCGGCGACGATGATCGCGTCGACGCCGTGTTGCCACGCTTCACGCATCGCCGACGGCAGGTCGTCGGGGCTGACCGCATCGGTGTCGGCCTCGATGCCGAGCTCGCTGAATGCCGCAGTGATCTCGGCTCGCTGCTGGTCGCTCTCCCCCACCGACCCGGCTTCGCTGTTGACGAAGACGCGGTATCGACGGGTCACGATCGGACCGTATCGCGGGTAGCATCGAAGGACACTCAACTCATGGGGCTGACAGGTTTCGACATCAGTTTCTGCGGGCGAGCGTGCGACCCGAGTTGCTCAGACTCGCTAAACGGGGCAAAAAACAGAATTGCCAATGAGCAGTTCGCTCTCGCCGCCTGATCTTTAGGTGAGCGAAGAGACATCGTGACCAGAAATGGCGCACGGGGCCGATCCACCGCAGCCCGGCAACAGAAGCGGGGGATGACGGCGAGAAAGAACGCTGGCCGCAGGAAAGTCTGCTGACACTCGGCAAAGACCGAGCGTGGACCGCCGCTTGCGACGGTCAGCCGACCCGCCGGTCTCGCTGCGTTAGCGAGTGAGTCGGGAATGGTCGTAGCACGGACGTTCACTGCCTGATGGACGGGGGTTCGATTCCCCCCAGCTCCACAAGAGATAACACCACGTAGATGGTCCTTTCTGAGGTCTTCAGACGGGGCCAATCTACCGGATTTCTACCAGGACTTGACACTTGACATGTGCTGTCCCGGTTCATAGTGGACATGTTGGCTCCGGTTGGTGTGTTCCGGTTCGGGGACTGGCTCGGGTAGCTGGGTGACAGTGGTTCCGGTAGCTGTGTTACGCGCGCTTGTTCTTGAGTCGCCCCGGGTTTGATGCAGTGCTCATATTCCGTGGCTTGAGGCTGCGGGGATAGGAGACTGCTGTCATGGCACGTCCATCGAAGTACACGCCAGAGTTCCGTCGTCGAGCGGTTGAGGAGGTCTTGGATCGGCAGCGGACGGTGACTGAGGTTGCTAACTCGTTGTCGATGACAACGCCGGAGACGTTGCGTCGCTGGGTGGTCCAGGCCCGCATCGACCGCGGCTTGGTGGTCGGTCCGACGACTGAGGAGTTGGCGGAGATCAAGGCGTTGCGCAAGGAGGTGGCTGACCAGCAACGGACAATCGAGATCCTCAAGGCAGCCACCACTTTTTTCGCTCGGGAGAACGACCCGAGCCAGCGATGACGATCGCGTTCATCGACCAGCATCGCCAGCGGTTCGCGGTGGCAGCGATGTGTCGGGTGTTGGAGTTCGCCGAGCGCACGTTCTATGCCGCCAAGGCCCGACCGGGGTCGGCTCGTTCGATCACCGACGAGTCCCGCAAGATCATCATCTCGGTGGAGTGGAAAGCGAACTACTCGTGCTATGGGGCGCGCCGGTTACACAAGCATCTGCGACGCCAGGGCCACACCATGGCGCGTTGCACCGTCGCCCGATTGATGCGCGACCTCGGCATCCGAGGTGTGCAACGCGGCCGCAAGCAGTTCACCACCCACGCCGACAAGACCGCTGACAGGCCACCGGACCTGGTCAAACGAGTGTTCACCGCCTCCGTTCCCAACGAACTGTGGTTGGCTGACATCACCTATTGCTCGACATGGGACGGCTGGCTGTATGTGGCGTTCATCGTCGATGTCTACGCCCGAGTCATCGTTGGCTGGCAGATCGCCGGGCACATGCGCACCGACTTGGTCCTCGACGCGTTGGAGATGGCCGCCTGGCGACGCGATCCCGAGCACGGGTGCGTGCACCACTCCGATGCTGTGTCCCTGGCCATGTCATAGTCCTCGCTGGTGGCCAGGAAAAGTCCTCGCGGTGGTGAGTTAGGTATCCCACTTGTGGCCGCCTCGGGCGGTGATCGTGATCGACGCCAAGTCAGATCCGATCTATCCGCCCGAGGGGTTGCTTACATTGTTGACAGCGAGGAAGAACATGGATTGCATTGCCGCGTTTGAGAGCGTGGGGACGTATCGGGGAGCGGCCGCGATGTGCGGTGTCGACCCGAAGACGGTGAGACGAAAGGTCGTGGC
>JANYKU010000003.1 GCA_025358075.1 Ilumatobacteraceae bacterium | reverse complement strand
AGCCCGAGCCACAACGTGAGTCCGGTCGCTGCGGCAGCGAGCGCGAGAGCGAAGCCGAGCTCGACACGGGTGAGTCCGGCGAGGTCGACGGCGGTGAGACTGGACCCGACGATCTTGCGGCTGGAGGCGACGTCGGTGACGGACACGCTGGTTCCGAGTCGTTGGCGCAGCGCGTCGGCAACCACCGCGACGTGGGTACCGCCAGTGTCGACGAGGAACGCGCCAACCGTGTCACTGCCGGTCTTCTGCGCGACGTACTCGGCGTTGGCGAGCAGGAAGCTGTCGTGTGGTGCCGTTGGGAACTCTCTTGCAACTCCGACGTAGTGGAAGGGAACGTCGACGAACTGCTTGGTCTTGCCGTCTTGGAGGCGAAGGGTGATGGCGTCGCCGGGGAGAAGTTGAAAGTCGTGGACGGTCTCGGCGGAGACGAGCAGGCTGTCGGGGTGCGAAGCGAGTTTGGCGATCAGTTGCCGCGCGGTGCCACCCTGGAAGTAGCCGTCTTGAAGTCGGCCGGCATCGACGATGGTCGCCGCGTTCACCCCATATAGATCTTGGAGATCGGTGCCCACATATGCGAACCGATGCTGGATGTGTTCGACGTGGCGCACTCCAGGCGTCGCTGCGATCGAGCCAGCGATTGCCGAGTTGGGTGACAAGACGGAGCCGGGTGACGTCGTCACGGTGACGTCGGCACCATTGGTGAGAACAGCGTCGATCTCGGCTTGCTGCCGGTAGGTAGCGTTGAAGATCGCCGTCGATGCGGCAAAGCCGACCGTCAGGGCGACGAGCGCGGCACCGCGTGCGATCAGTCGTCGCTGGCGTTGCAGACTGGCGGCGACGGTGTCCGAAAGGCCACCAGAGATCGGCCGCAACGCTGCAGCGACGATCGGCCGGCCGCGCCCGATGAGAAGGTGGGTCAACCGGTAGCTGAGCAGCCCGGCGCCTACCCACAGCAATGCGGGTCCGGCGAACGCCCAGTAGCTGACGGAGATGGTGGGGACGCCTTCGACAGCGAGGACCAACTGGTAGCCGTTGCGCGAGGTCAGCCAGAACACGATGGCCGCCCCAGCAAGGAGAGCAACGTCGAGCCCCCATCGCATCCATCGCGGGTTGTTCGCTCGTCGGACCGTGAGGCGCGCGGATGCGACGGTGAGGTCGCGCGCATCGCGCCGCGCCGGAAGCGCCACGCTGGCTGCGGCGATGATCAGGCCGATGACGACGGCCGCCGCAGACCACGTGATCGCTGCGCCAGTCGTGGCGCCGAACTGGGCAGTTCCGAATGCGAGCCGGCCGACGAGCATCGCGATCGCCAGCCCGAGTGCCGAGCCGACGAGCCCGACAACCGCTGCTTCGGTGAACCCGAGCCCAATGAGTTGTCGAGTGGTGGCGCCGCGAGTGCGCAGCAGCGCCTGTTCCTGTCGACGGCGATCACGACCGGATGCGGCGACGGTTGCGGTGAGGAGCCCAGCGAGGACTGCCCCAGGGGTGCCGAGGAACAAGAACAACACCTGCGCGTACAGCGCATCGCTGCGTGCGGCGGCCAGCGTGGCACCGAGGTTGTCACCGACCAGACCACTGCCGGCCAGTTGCACCTCGAGGTTGCGGGCCTGGCCGGTGATGTCGCTGTACGCGGCGGCTGGATCGGCTGCGAGATGGTGGTCAAGTCGGGCGTGAACCTGGAGGTGGATCAGATCTGGGCGCGAGGTGGCCAATGAGTCGAACATCTGATGCCACATCGCTGCGGGCACGATGAGCACGTTGTCGGGCGGTGCTTGCGGTTGCGCACCGACCGGCGCGCCCACGGCTTGGAAGAGGGAGTCGGCTTGGGGGATGTCGACGATTCCGGCCACCGTCACGGTGACCGGGTCGAGACCGGCGCGACCGATCGAGATCGTGTCACCAGGCTGTGCGGCCAGGTTGGCAGCTGTTTGCTGGAACAGCAGAACGCCACTGCCGCTGCCGATGAGATCACGGAACTGTGCGGGGAACGTCGTCCGGTACTTGTCGCTGATGCCGAGCACCTGGCCGGGGCCGGTCGTCTGGGTAGTTCCTGCCTTGCTCGATTCGAAGCCAGTGGTCGTCGCAAACATGACGGTCTCCGACGCGACCACGTGGTCGGTCGCGGCGATCGTCGTACCAAACGCGGACACGTCCGCATTCGGTTGGGCTTCGACCTGCCAATCGGCCGCAACCGTGTCGATGGCCCGGTGCGTCATCGAGCCCTTCGATGCAGCGAGAAAGGAGCCGAGCGCGGCGAGGAGACCGACGGCGAGGGCGACACCGACGGCAGTTGCCGCGAGTCGGCCGCTGCGGCGTCGCACGATGGCGACAAGCCACGATCCGTAGAAGCGGGCGGATCGGACAGGGCGGAGTTTCAGCACGACAACGCTGCCTTCACGACGAGCCGACCGCCGTTCATCGACCATTGGCGATCGAGCCGAGCGGCGATCGCCGTGTCGTGGGTGTTGACGATCAGGGCAGCCCCGATCTCGGTCGCCGTGGCGATGAGCGCGTCGATGACCGCAGCACCGTTGAGGTGGTCGAGTTGACCGGTCGGTTCGTCGGCCAGGATGAGCTGCGGACGACCAGCCAGCACCCGGGCAACGGCTACTCGCTGTGCCTGTCCGCCGGAGAGCTCTTCAGGGAGCTTCGCCGCCAGCGGCTCGAGCCCGAGTCGGTGCAGCGCAGCCATCGCGGTGTCTCGAGCCGTGTCGCGGTCGATGCCCTGGAGGAGCAACGGGAGTGCAACGTTCTCGACGACGTCGAGGGGTGGCAGCAGGCTCGGCGCTTGGAACACGATCGCAATCGGGCCCGGGCGAAGCCGGTCGCGTGAGCCGATCGCCGGCCAGTCGATCGCTCCGGCGGTCGGCGTATCGAGACCGGCCAGGAGATGAAGCAGCGTCGTCTTGCCCGATCCGGACGGCCCGGTGAGGGCGATCAACTCGCCGCCGTGCACCTCGCAGGTGACGCCGTGCACCGCCACAACAGCGTTCGGCCCGTTGCCGAATGTGCGGGCCACGTCGACAGCTCGCACGATCTGGGTGTTCACGTTGCAATCCGCCCGTCGAGCAGACTGATCTCCCGGTCCGCGATCGAGGCGACGTGCGTGTTGTGCGTGACGAGCAGCACGGCAGCGCCGGCGATCGCACGTTGGCGGAGCAGTTCCATGATCCGATCAGCGCCGACCTGGTCGAGCTCGCCGGTGGGCTCGTCGGCGAGGATGACGACCGGACGGTTGGCCATCGCAATCGCCAGACCCGCTCTGGACGCCTCGCCACCCGACAACGTCGACGGCACCGATGATGCACGATCCCGCAGACCGAGCTCGTCGAGCAATGCCTCGCTGTGATCGGCATCGACGACACCGGCGAGTCGTTGGACCAGCTCGACGTTTTGCTTGACGTTGAGATGATCGAGGAGGTTCCCCGATTGGAACAACATCCCCACCTTGCGGGCTCGTAGCGCTGCCCGCTCCGGTTCCGAGCGACGCGACATCATCTCGCCGTCGATGCGAACGCTGCCACCATCGGGTTCGTCGAGACCGGCGAGACACGCGAGCAACGTCGACTTGCCCGAGCCGGATGGGCCCGTCACGGCGACCACCTCGCCGGGATACAACCGCAGCGAGACGCCGCGAAGCGCGAGCGTCTCGTCGTCGCCGGCATGGAAGAACCGATACAGATCGACCGCTTCGAGGGCCGGCACGTTCGGTGACGCCGCGCGATCGATACCCGAGCCGGTATCGCTCACTTCCAGGCCAGCGAGTCGCTGACGATCTTCCACGGGTCGACGTTGTCGGCCCCCTTCGCGCCCGACAAGGTGATCGTGACCACGGTGCCGTTGTGGAAGAACACATAGCGCTCGACCGCCAGGAGTGCCTTCTTCCCCGTCACCGAGTTCGGGGCGCTGCCGATCTCGTAGGTGGCCAGCACGCCAGTCCCCGCCTTTCGAGTCACGGGTTTCACGTCGGTCAATGCAAAGGTCGGGTCCCCCGACACGTCGACCAGCCCAAGCGCCGTGACGGACTCGACGGTCGGCGCCGCACTCGCCGACGACGTTTGCACGGTGATGGAGTTGTACTTGTCGGTGAAGGTCACGACGCCACCCGCCTCTGTGCGAGCCCAACCCTCTGGCACCTTCACGGAGTACGTGCCGTCGGCGGAGGGGAACACGATGAAGACCTGGTTGTCGGGGATGTCGCCCGGCGCGACGATCTCTGGAGCATTCGGGTCGACGGCTAACGGCGAGGTCGCGGTCGGCGCGCCGGTCGTCGGAACAGCTGC
Source organism: Ilumatobacteraceae bacterium (assembly GCA_025358075.1). Classification (GTDB taxonomy): domain Bacteria; phylum Actinomycetota; class Acidimicrobiia; order Acidimicrobiales; family Ilumatobacteraceae; genus JAENVT01. Next base: position 65,665 of record JANYKU010000003.1, on the reverse strand, counting down.
GCTTGCGGGGGTAGCCGTCGTCGGCGCGGGAGTCGGCTGAGGAGGGGTGGAAGAAATCGATGACGTGCTCGCCGACCCAACACTCGCGGGTGAACTGGTTTGTTGTGATGTGCTGCTCGAGCCGCTGCAAGCCGCCGCAAGGAGGCCCATGACGATTCCGACGGCCGCGATCGGCGGGGCGATGCGCATGTTCGACTCCCTGTCTCTTTTGATGGGTCTGGCGTTGTGTGGATTGCCTGTTCGACGGTATGGACACGTCGGCGAGCAGACGGCTTGGCTGAGGTGAGCGGACAGCCAGAACTTGCGCAGGCACGTTCGCGCTCTCACCGACTTGCCCTACCGTTGACGCCGTGAGCCGAGAGCGAATCCTCATCATCGAGGACGACGATCGAATCGGATCGACGTTGCTACGCGCCCTCGACGGCAGCGGATACGACGCCCGGTGGGAGACGAGTGGTCGGATCGCGATCGAAGCGGCGCGACGCGACCGGCCCGATCTCGTGCTACTCGACCTCGGACTTCCCGACATCGACGGGCTCGAGGTGTGCCGCCGGCTCCATCGAGACGATCCAAGTATCGAGGTCGTCATGCTGACCGCGCGAGACGAGGAGCTCGACATCGTCGTCGGTCTCGATGCCGGGGCGGTCGACTACATCACCAAGCCGTTCAAGCTCGCCGAACTGTTGGCACGCATCCGAGCTCAACTTCGCCGCAGCGAGGCACGGGCCTTCTCCGGCGGCGAGTTGGGTGATCTGACGATCGACCTCCCGGCGCGACGCGTGTGGATCGGAGGTGTCGAGCTGGCGCTGCGGCCGAAGGAGTTCGATCTGCTCGCCCGGCTCGTCACTGACGCAGGCCACGCCGTGACCCGTGAGGCGCTGATGGCCGACGTTTGGGACGAGCACTGGTTCGGATCGACCAAGACACTCGACTTCCACGTTGCTGCGTTGCGTCGCAAGATCGACACCCCCGGCTCCGAGAGCCGAATCACGACCTTGCGCGGTGTCGGCTACCGGTACGTGCTCTCGTGAGGCGCCGCATCCTGCTCGCCATCCTGTCGATCGCCACCTTGGCGATCGTGCTGTTCGGGGTACCGCTGGCCATCGTCGTCCGACGATTCGTCGATGAAGACGCGATGCTTCGCGTCGAGCGCCAGGCGGTCCTCGCGTCACGAGACGTGCCAGGGGACTTTGCCACCAGCAATGACCCGGTCGAACTACCGCAGAACAACGCCGGCGTGGCAATGGCGCTCTACGACGTCACTGGCCACCGTGTGGCCGGAACGGGACCCGCCGACGCTGACGCCACAACGCGGCGAGCGCTCACCAACCGGGTGACCGATACCGAAACCAACGGTGCCCGCGTGGTTGCCGTACCTGTGTCTGCCAACGAGGGCGTCATCGGAGTGATCCGCGCCGAACAGTCGACCGCGGCGAGCAACACACGATCAGAGCGGATCATTGCGCTCCTCGCTGCGCTCGCCTTCGGCGTTCTCGCGATCGGCGCAGCAATCGGGTACGTCGTCGCCGGTCGCCTCGCCCGACCTATCCGTCGCCTCCGAGACGCCGCAGTTCAGCTCGGCAACGGGGACTTCACCCTCGAGGTGCCCCGCAGCAACGTCCCCGAGCTCGACCAGGCTGCGCTGGCGATGACGGCGACTGCGCACCGGCTCGACGATCTCGTCACGAGGGAACGCGCGTTCAGTGCGGATGCGTCTCACCAACTCCGCACACCGCTGGCCGGGCTGCGCGCCGCACTCGAAACCGAGCTCGAGTTTCCTCGGCCCGATCACACGGAGGTGCTGCGCGAGTCGCTCGACGACATCGATCGCCTCGAGAGCACCGTCACCGAGCTCCTCGCCATCGCCCGCACATCACCGATCGACGGAGCGACCATTTCGCTCACCCAGCTGTTCGACCAACTCCGCATTACGTGGCACGGCCGTCTCGCGATTGCGGGCCGGCCACTCGCGATCGCCGACGCACACGATCTACCGGCCGTCACCGGAAACCCCGTGATGCTCCGCCACGCACTCGACGTGCTCCTCGACAATGCGCTGGCCCATGGCGCCGGCGAGGTGCGCATCGATCACCACGTCACGGCCGACGCGGTGACCATCACCGTGGCCGACGAGGGGCCCGGATTCGGGCCCTCTGCCTCGCCTGAGACGATCTTGGACGCCGACGGTACGGCTGCGCACGGACTCGGCATCCCCCTGGCGCGACGTCTTGTCGAGGCCCTACCTGGTCGACTCGTCTATCGGCGAACCGCCGCGCATCCGCAGGTCGACATCGTGCTTCAACGAGCGGACGCCCAACCCGCACAATAAGTCGACGTGATCACTTCGCGATCGCCAGCCAGGCCTGGAAGCCGCCGATCAGGTCGGTGGCCCGGTGGAGCCCTAGCTCCTGCAGCGTGGCCGCGGCGAGGCTGGAGCTGTAGCCCTCGTTGCACACGACCACGACCCGCAGGTCGTACCCAGTGACTTGGTCGATGCGGTTCTCGCTGCTGGGGTCGAGCCGCCATTCGAGGACGTTTCGGTCGATGACGACTGCACCCGGCAGCTGCCCGTCACGTTGCCGTTGCTCGACAGGGCGGATGTCGACGACCAGCGCTCCGTGCGCCTGCTCGTCTGCAAGGCGCTCGGGTGGCACACGATCGAGGGTCGTTCGCGCCCTGCCAAGGATCTCGTCGATCGAATGTCGCTCGCTCATCTCGCCAGTCGATCACATCGGACGGGTCGTCAGCCCGTTAGTGCTGCGGGCTCGTCGGCTCGGCTGGGCTGGAGATCAGTCGATACTCCGGATTCATGATGGCCCGGATGCGATGGTGCTCGCCCGACACACCGGTCACTTGCATGATCGTGCCGAGACGCACACCGCCGATTTCGCGTCGACCGGTGAACACCACGGTGATGCTTCCGGTCTCGTCGGCGAGGTTGAGCTCGAGTGCGGGGTTGCCGGCCCAGGGCTGCACGCGAATGGCGCGGACGCGTCCGGCCACGGTTGTCTGTGTGCGGCCCTTCATCGCGGCGATGCGCGTGCGGTCCGCTGGTAGATCGGCGACATGATCGTCGGCTACGACGGGCGCGGCACGAGGAGGTTTCGACGTGGCCGCGGGGCGGGACGCGGCGCGTGTCGGCGCTTCGGGCTGTTGACCTGCCTGCTTCGCACCGAGCAGGTACGGCACGATCGTGACGTTGCAGTGCCGTTGATTGGCCAGCGCGGCAGCGATGCCGTTCGATGAATGGTCGTGCAGCAGCCGATGCCACATCTTCGAGTACTCGCGACGAGGGATCAGCATCGTCAGCTCGGTTTCGTTGTCGGCGGTGAGGCTCACCGCCAACTCCAACGCACCGCGAGCAATCCTCCGATCAGGGCACTCGATGATGTCGAGCGGGAACCTGGAGAAGCCGAGGTTCCGCCACGCTTCGGTCAGCTGGTCGGTCTTCCACGCATCGAGGTCGAAGTGCACGGCGCGCAGATCGTCGGGGGCGAGAGTCTTGGCATATTGCATCGCTCTGGCGGTGGCAACATCGAGGTTGTCGACGAGCACCACGACTGCATGCCGGCGCAACGGACGGGTTTCCGCCGCCGTCTTGGCATCCTCGTGAAGCTCGTGGCTTTCGACCTCGTAGGCCTTGTTCAGGCGCACCAGCCCGAAGACCATGATCGGGACGATGAGCATGATCACCCACGCGCCCTCCATGAACTTCATGCTGGCGACGATGATCAGCACGAGGAACGACAGCACCGCGCCGATGCCGTTGATCCAGGCGCCCATCTTCCAGCCCTGCTCCTTGAGCCGGAAGTGGTGCTTGGTCATGCCGGCCTGCGACAGCGTGAAACTCGTGAACACGCCGATCGCGTACAGCGGGATCAAACGGCTGACCTCGCCGCCGGTACCGAGCAGCGTCACCGCCGCAGCGATGGAGAGGAAGACGATTCCGTTGGAGAACACGAGTCGATGCCCGCGAACCATGAACTGACGAGGCATGAAGTTGTCGCCGGCGTGGAACGAGGCCAGCCGCGGGAAATCGGCGAAGCTGGTGTTGGCCGCGAGGACCAGGATCAGCATCGTGCCGGCCTGCAGCGCGAAGAACATCACATGACCGACCGGCCCTTGGCCGAAGACCAGCTTGCCGACCTGCGAGATCACCGTCGGCGTGCCGGCGGCGTACGGCGTTGCATGCACCTTCGATGCCAGGAACGAGAGCCCGAGGAACATCACGCCCAGGAGCGCGCCCATGTACACCAGCGTGTCGCGCGCGTTCCTCCACGCGGGCGGGCGGAAGGCCGGCACGCCATTGCTGATCGCCTCGACACCCGTGACGGCGGCGCCACCAGAGGCGAAGGCCTTGGCGAAGATGAGCAGACCGGCACCCATGAAGATCGCGTTGGAAGCCGAATGCGTCTGCACCAACATGCCAGGCACGTGGCTCGACTGCACGGGAAGCGACCCGGTGACGAGTCGGATCAGACCGGTGATCAGCAGCGCGGCCATCACCGCCACGAAGAAGAAGGTCGGCGCGGCGAACAGCCGGCCCGATTCCTTGGTGCCGCGCAGGTTCCCATAGGCGATGATTCCAACGAACCCGATGGCGATCCACATCGAGTACGGCGCCAGCGTCGGGAAGGCCGAGGCAAGCGCCGCGCTGCCGGCGGCGGTGCTGACTGCAACGGTGAGGATGTAATCGGTGAGCAACGCGACACCTGCAACCTGGGCAGGTAGCAGGCCGAAGTTGTCGCGGGTCACGATGTACGCGCCGCCTGCCGACGGATAGGCCTTGATCGTCTGGCGGTACGAGAGGATGAGGAATCCGAGCACCACCAGGAGCAGCAGTGTGATCGGGGTGACGAGCGTGAACGCGGCCAGCCCGATCACCGGGATGAGCACGTGAAGGATCTCTTCGGTCGCATAGGCGCACGAGGAGATGCAGTCCGATGCAAAGACGGCGAGCGCCGTCGGCTTGCCGAGCGTTTCGTGGGCGAGGCGCTCGCTGGGCAACGGATGGCCGAGCAACTTCGTCTTGGCGCGGTACGAGAACGGCTCCGGAATCGTCGGCGTCGCGGTGTCGGCGGGCGACTGCTCGGTTGTCGCGCGGAGGATCGGATCGTCGTCGAGGAGCACGACTCCAGTCAATTCGACGGTCGTCTCTCACGCCGTCAAGACCTCGCCAAGATCGATCTGCGCAGCGCTAAGAACGCGCTAAGACGCCTCGAATCGGTACCCGATGCCCGGTTCGGTGATGAAGTAGCGCGGTTGTGCGGGATCGGCCTCGAGTTTGCGGCGGATCGCGGCGAGGTGCACGCGGAGGTAGTTGGTCTCGTGCTCGTACTGCGGGCCCCACACGTGTTGCAGGAGTTGCCGCTGCGTTACCAGCCGGCCCGGATACCGGGCGAGGTGCGCGACGATTGCCCATTCGGTTGGTGTCAGGTGGACCAGCGTTCCATCGCGACTCACCCGCTGCTTGGCGAGGTCGATCGACAGGTTGTCGGTCTCGATGATCGGCTCCTCCGGCGCGGGCTGCGCTCGTCGCAAGGTCGCCCGCGTCCGGGCCAGCAACTCGCTGATGCTGAACGGCTTGGTGACGTAGTCGTCGGCGCCCGCATCGAGCGCGGCCACCTTGCTGGAGTCACCCTCACGTGCCGACAGCACGATGATCGGTGTCGACGTCCAGATCCGCAGTCCACGGATGACGTCGATGCCGTCGAGCCCTGGCAGGCCGAGGTCGAGCAGCACGACGTCGGGAACCTGTGCCGCGGCTGCCGTCAATGCCTCCTCCCCCGTTGCCGCGGTGGAGACCTCGTAGCCGTGGGCGCGCAGGTTGATCTCCAAAGCGCGAACGATCTGGGCGTCGTCGTCGACGATGAGGATTCGCTTCACGCGCCGGCCTCGTCGGCAATTGCGAGGCGGATCGACAGGGTCAGGCCGCCACCCGGCGTGTCGTCGAGATCGAGCCGGGCACCCATCGCTTCGACGAATCCCTTGGCGATGGCCAACCCGAGACCGGCGCCGGCGTCGTTCGAACGATCGCCGAGGCGTTGGAACGGCACGAAGATCCGTTCGCGATACTCGACAGCGACGCCCGGACCCTGATCGATGACGCGCAGATCGATGAAGGCGCCGACAAGGCCGGCGACGACCCTGACGGGAACGTTCTCGGGCGACCACGCGATGGCGTTCGACACGAGGTTCGCCAGCGCCCGTTCGAGGAGTGCAGCGTCGGCCAACACTCTTGGCAGCGACTCCGATACGTCGACCTCGACACGATGGTGCGCATCTGGCACGCCGGCGAGCGCGGACGCAACAACTTCCTCGAGAGCGACCGCCCTCAACGTGAGATCGACCGCGCCCGCTTGTAGCCGGCTCATGTCGAGGAGATCGCGCACCATCCGGTCAAGTCTGTCGGCTGCACCTTCGATGTCGTGCAACAGCAGCCGCCGGTCAGACTCGGAGAAGTCGACCTCGGTGTGCAGCAGGCCGGAGGCCGAGGCCTTGATGATCGCGAGGGGGGTGCGGAAGTCGTGCGACACCGCGCGAAGAAGTGCCGCCCGTAACGCATCCGCCTCGGCGAGCACATCGGCGTTGGCCGCGTCCGCCCGCAGACGTCGAGCTTCCACGGCCATCGCCAACTGATCGGCGAAGGCCCGCAACACCTCGAACTGTTCGGGGCGCAGCCCATCACCGGACACGACGAGGCACAGACTGCCGTCGGCAGCTAGGTCGATCGACGTCCCATCCGCGGGATCGAGGATCTCCGGACTGCCGGATACATGTGTCGGCCACCAGCCGTGCTCCGAACGTTCCAACACCGATGCCGCGCTGAGACCGAACGTGGCACGTAGCTGTTCGAGCAGGTCGGGCAGCGGGTCGTGGGCACCGACCAGTGTCGCCGCCGACCGCGCTAATGCAGCTGCCTCTGCCCTGGCGTTGGCGACTTCGCGCGACTGGCGTGCCGCACGGTCGACCAGAAGGCTGACGACCACGGTCACGAGGACGAAGACCGACAGGGCGACGACGTTCTGCGTGTCGCCTACGGCCAGGGTGTGTAGCGGTGGCGTCAGGAACCAGTTCGTCAGCGCGAGCGCGTTCAGCGAGGCGACCAGGCCGGGACGAAGCCCACCGAGTGCTGCCGTGCCCATCACCACACACAGATCGAGAAGGAGCGCCGACCCGACCGACACGTGCGAGCGAAGCGGCACCAACACGATGGTGAGCACGGGAGGAGCCAGCAGGCAAAGCATCCACGCCAGCAACGTTTGCCTGGGCGGTCGGGCCGATCGCGCCGGACGTGACGGGAGGAGTCGACGCAGCGCCAACGAGGCATCGGTGGCGACGACGTGGATGTCGGCAGCAGCAATGCGGCCGACCAGGGCACCGACCACCGAGGTTCTCCGCCGCGATCGCGACCCTCCTGGACGCGCCCCGAGCACGATCTGCGTGGCCTGCTCGACGCGGGCAAACGCGGCGAGTGCCTCGGCCACATCGTCGCCGACGATCTCCCGATACGCGCCGCCGAGACCGGTCAGCAAGCGCCGCTGCCGTTCGAGGTCGGGGCCAGGGTGTCGATCGGGGCTCACCACATGCACACCGACGAGCTGCGCGCCCGTGCGCCCGGCGAGACGGGCGGCACGGCGCACGAGATGATCACCACCCTCGCCACTGAGCGCCACCACCACCCGCTCGCGAACGTCACGCGTCTCGTCCGTGCCGCTGGGCGAAAGCTCTCGTGCGAGCTGCTCCTCGACGCGGTCGGCGACCCACAACAGGGCCAGCTGCCGGAGCGCTCCGAGCACTTGCGGGCGGAACAGGTTGGCGAGGGCGGCGTCCACCCGTTCGGGCGGAAACACATGCCCGTGGGCAAGCCGACGCCGCAGCGCCTCCGGGCTCATGTCCACCAGTTCGATCTGTGCTGCTGTGCGAACCATCACATCTGGGACGGTCTCGTCGGGCACAGCCCCGGTGATGCCGGTAACGATGTCGCCGAGCGACTCCATGTTGGAGATGTCGACGGTCGTGAGCACGTTGATGCCGTCGGCGAGCAGTTCCTCGACGCCTTCCCACCGGCTATGGGCATCGTCGATGCGATGGGCGAGGTCGTCGACGAGCACGAGGTCGGGGCGACGCAAACGCACCGCGTTCGTGTCGAGCTCGGCAACACCGCCGATGCCGAGCCGCGTGGGCACGTGCTCCAACTTCTCCGCGAGCAGGCCGAGCAGGGGGCGACCGGTCGTGTCGACCAGCCCGATCACGACATCGGTTCCCCGATCGCGTCGCCGCACACCCTCATCGAGCATCGCGTGGGTCTTGCCGACACCGGGAGCTGCGCCCAGGTACACCCGCAACCGGCCTCGTTCCACGAGCGCAGTATTGCCCACCAGCGATCGGAGAATTTGTTCCCGACGCGGAATAAAGCAAGCCATTACTTGCTTTAATGGCCAAATGACCGCGCCGAACGGCGCCGGCGACGAGGAAGGATCATCATGCAGACAGCATTGATCACCGGGGGCTCTCGAGGTTTGGGTCTGGCCTTGGCGACGAGCCTGGTCGAAGACGGATGGAACGTTGTGATCGACGGCCGCGACGAGTCCGCGTTGAACGACGCGGCCTTCACGCTTCGTTCGGTGCCTGCAGGCGGCGAGGTGCACGCGATCGCCGGTGACGTCGCCGATCGACGACACCGTGTCGCGTTGCTCGATGCAGTCGCAGGACTGGGCCGGCTCGACCTGCTCGTCAACAACGCGAGCGTTCTCGGACCATCACCGCAGCCGACGCTCGCCGACTATCCGCTCGACGAGTTCGAAGGCGTTCTCGCGGTCAACGTGATCGCCCCGCTGGCTCTCATTCAGGCGGCACTGCCGATGCTCCGTGCGAACGGCGGCACGGTGGTCGACATCACCTCCGACGCTGCCGTCGAGGGCTACGCGGGGTGGGGCGGCTACGGCTCGTCGAAAGCTGCACTCGAGCAGTTGTCGAACGTGCTGGCTGCCGAGGAGCCACTGCTGCGGGTGTACTGGTTCGACCCCGGCGACATGCGCACGGCGATGCACCAGGCCGCATTCCCGGGCGAAGACATCTCCGACCGACCGCTTCCCGAAACCGTCGTGCCGGGCCTGCGACGGTTGCTACGAAACTCTCCGCCCAGCGGCAGGTTCCGCGCCGCAGACGTGATGGAGTTCGAGCCGTGAGTGCGGTCACGATCACGCCGAACGCGGACATTGGCGGATCCTCGGGTCGGCTCTCGTTCGATCTTCCGCCTCGCCTCGAGGCCGCCGAACCGCCGGAAGCGCGAGGACTCACGCGCGACGCAGTGAGGATGCTCGTCGCCGAGCGCTCCAACGGACGCCTGCAGCACACCACCTTCGGCATGCTTCCCACGTTTCTCCGAGCCGGAGACCTCGTGGTCGTCAACACGTCGGCCGTCGTGCCCGCGGCGCTGACCGCGTGGGATGACGGCGGAAGCAAGCTCGTCCTCCACCTCTCGACCCGGCTCGATGACGGCCGTTGGGTGGTGGAGCCACGGCGCATCGACGGTCGAACCACGCGACGGTGGGACGGTCCGGTCCCGACTCATCTGTGCCTCGCAGCCGACGCCCGCGTCATCGTCGACGCCCCGTACCTGGGGAGCAACCGCCTATGGGTCGCCCAGCTGCAACTACCTCAGCCGGTGTTCACATGGCTGGCGGTGCACGGCCAACCGATCAGGTACAGCTACGTCGACCGACCGTGGCCGATCGCCGCGTACCAGAACGTCTACGCGACCGAGCCCGGCAGCGCAGAGATGCCGAGCGCTGGTCGTCCATTCACCGCCGAGGTGATCACGCGCTTGGTAGCGAAGGGCATCGGCGTATCGCCGCTCGTGTTGCACACCGGTGTGGCATCGCTCGAGTCGACGGAGCTTCCCTATCCCGAGCGACTGCGCGTTTCGTCAACTACGGCGACGCGGGTCAATGAGACCCGGCGCGAGGGTGGGCGTGTGATCGCGGTCGGCACGACCGTCGTGCGCGCCCTCGAGACGGCGGGTGGGGATGACGGTGTCGTGCGCCCGGTCGACGGCTGGACCGACCTCGTCATCACGCCGCAGCGCGGCGTGCGCGTCGTCGACGGATTGTTGACGGGATGGCACGAGCCGGAGGCCTCGCACCTACTGATGCTCGAAGCCGTCGCCGGTCGCCCGCCGCTGGAAGCCTCGTACGCAGCGAGCCTGCAGGAGGGGTATCTCTGGCACGAGTTCGGCGACATGCACCTGATCCTCCCGTAGTCCTGTTCAGGACCTTTGCCTCTTTTTCTACCCATCCCTCTGGAGAAGGCTGACCGGGTGCAAACTTGGGTACAGGGGCCGCGATGAGGTATTTCACCAAGAACGCCGTTGCTACATGTCTGGTCGATATCACGATCTTCTTCTACGTCGTCTACCTCGCCGTCGGCAGGCTGCCCATCATTGACGACGTTCGAGACCTCACCGCGCTCGGCTTGGTGCTGGGCCTTGCGAGTCGTGTGATCGGTGGCCCCATCCGAATCAGCCATCAGTGGGCTGCGGCGCTCGGCGGCGTTGTGTTCTTGGTATTTGGTGTTGGCGCTTTGGCGACTCAGCACCAGTCATTTCTGGCGTTGTTCATGGCGTCGTTCATCGGTCTGTGGATTGCCGGTGAATACGTGCGCACCGGCGGTCGCTCCTGAAACCAGAGCGGGGTGGCGCCGAGCTCTCCTGGCACGTCGTGACAGAAACCGCTTGACCTTCAGGTGGACTTGAAGGTTTAGCCTGGGCGAGTGACCACCGCCTACAAGATCAAAGACATCGCCGAGCGCAGCGGGTTCACGGCGGCGACCCTGCGCTACTACGAGGGCATCGGTCTGCTTCCCGAGTCGACCCGGACCCCCGCCGGCTACCGCCTGTACGACGACCGCACGCTCGATCGTCTGGCGTTCATCGCCCGCGCCAAGCAACTCGGCTGCACGCTCGACGAGATCGCCGATCTCACACTCGCCTGGGACGGCGGTCAATGCGGCCCGGTGCAAGATCGGCTGCGCGCCGTCGTCGCCGACAAGATCGTCGGCGCGCAGCAGCAGATCGTCGAGCTGATGACCCTGAGCAGCGAACTGCAACAGGCGGCGAACACCCTCGAACTGCACCGACCCGATGGCCCATGCGACGAACGATGCGGCTGCGTCACGGATCCCACCGCCGACACACCGTCGCAATCACAATCGGTGTCGCTCGTCAGGAAGTCGGCCACAAACGAACCTGTACCGATTGCCTGCACGCTCGCATCCGCGTCGATGCGCGGGCGACTCGACAACTGGCGGGCCCTGCTCCACCACGTCGTCCATCGCGAGCAGATCGACGACGGTGTGCGCGTCACGTTCGGCGCGGCGACGCCGCTCGACGAGCTCATCGGGCTCACCGCCGCTGAACAGGACTGCTGTCAGTTCTTCAGTTTCGCCATCACCGTCGACACCCGCGGCGTCGCACTCGAAGTCCGCTCGCCGCAGGAGGCACTCGACGTCGTGAACACTCTGTTCGGGGTGCCGGCATGAGCTCCAAGAAAGAGAACGCAGCAACCGTCGGGGTCGGCGCGGTGGCGTGCGCGGCGTGCTGCGCCGGCCCGATCATCGGCTTCCTCGGCGCGCTCGGCCTGCTTGCCGGTATCGCCTTGTTCGGCACGGTCGGACTCGCCGCTGCAGCCATCGTCCTCCTCATTCTCGTGCGACGGCGACGCCGCCAGTCGACTGCGTGCACCACGATCAACCCCACCATGGTTGCCGTCGAGATCACGCCCGTCCGGAACGGGAGATGAGGCGACTCAGACTTCCAGCACGCTCCTGAACCAGGCCTCAGTGGTGGAGACGTGCAGCAGTGCTGCTGCCTCTGCCAGCAACGGGTCGCGGGCGCGTAAGGCAGACAGGATGCCTGCGTGTTCGGAGATCGTGCGCTCGATGGCCCCGGACTCGATCACGCCTCGCCAGGCGCGCCCGCGGGTGGTGCGGCTGGAAACCCCGAGCAGCATCGATGCCAAGGTGGCGTTGCCGGCTGCACTGGCGACGATGTGGTGGAACTGCTCGTCGAACTCCACCAACTCGTTGTGACCGGGTGCGATAGACATCTGATGTAAGCAGCGTTCCAGGTCGTCGAGCTCGGCATCGGTGATGCGGGTCGCCGCCAGTGCGGTGGCGGCCGGTTCGAGGATGCGGCGGACCTGCACGAGCTCCAGCGTGAAGCCGTGTTGCAGCAGGTCGGCGGCGGCGCCGATGCCCGCCAACAGCAGTTCGGGTCGGAGGCTGGTGACAAAGGTGCCATCACCCCGGCGGACGTCGAGGACACGGGCGGTGACTAGGGCGCGGACCGCCTCACGGACGGTGCTGCGACTAGTGCCGAGCGACTCGGCGAGCTCCGCTTCGGGCGGCAGCCGCTGGCCGGGTACCAGGTCGCCGATGGAGATGAGGTGGCGGACCCGCTCGATGGCGGCTTCGGTCAGCGGTGCAGCCATCGAATCCACCCTCCCCAACGAGTTCTCGAATTACCACTAGACATCAGATGTTTGTCGGCGTACTCTACCCCGAGTCGCCAGCCGGCGACAGTGGGGAACGGTACCGGGGGGAACACCGCGATGACCAACTTGGCGTCCAACTTGGCGAGCGTCGGCGGCCAGGCCGTGCCCACCGGATCACACGATGCGGCTCCCGAAGCAGCGCCCATTGCATCCTTGACATCTCCCGACCCGTCCGACGACCAGCAACGACGCAACTACCGGTTGCTCCGCCTTGCGCTCGGTGTCATCCGGCTCGGTCCGGTGTTGATCCTTGCCGGCCTGATCATCGCCATGACGTTGCTGTCGCCCGTCTTTCTCACCACGGGCAACGCCGGCAACTTATTGTCACAGACCGCGGCGATCGCCGTACTGGCGATCGGCCAGCTGCTGGTGATCCTCACCCGAGGCATCGACCTGTCTGTCGGCTCGACGCTGGCGCTGGCCTCGGTACTCGGGGCGATGGCCTACGCACACGGCAGTTCCGGTTGGGTCGTCATCCTCGTGATGATCGCCACCGGTGCCGCCGTCGGGTTCGTGAACGGCGCGGTCTACGTGTGGGGACGACTCCCCCATCCGTTCATCATCACGCTGGCCACGCTCAGCATCGCCCGGGGACTCGCCCTGCAGTTCTCCGGTGGCAGGCCCAAGCGCGGCGTGCCCGGCATCGTTCGCACCCTGGGAAACAGCTCGTTCCACTGGGTGCCGTATTCGGCATTCTTGGTGCTCGGCATCGGGCTGGTGGTCGCCGCGGTGTTGTCACGAGTCGTGTAGGGCCGCTGGATCTATGCGACCGGTGGCAACCCCGAGGCAGCACGCCGAACTGGCATTCCCGTGAAGTCGGTGCTCATCTCGGTCTACGTCATGTGTGGCGTGCTGGCCGGGGTCGCCGCAATCATCACGTCGGGTCGGCTCAACGCCGGCTCGCCGACCTCGGGCAACCTCGCCGAGCTCGACTCGATCGCCGCGGTGATCATCGGTGGTGCCAGCTTTCTCGGCGGCCGCGGCACCGTGGCCAATGCGCTCGTCGGCGCATTGATGATCAGCGTGATCCGCAATGGCATGAACCTGCTCAACGTCGGGGCGTTCCTCCAGCCGATCGTCATCGGAGTCGTGATCGTGCTCGCCGTCGAATCCGACGTCGTCCGAGCCAAGCTCGAGGACCGCTTCCGAGTGTTGCAGGCGGCCCTGTCGTGACCGCCGCGCTCGCAGTCCGTGGCGCGACGAAGCGATTCGGCGCCGTCCTCGCACTCGATGGGGTCGATCTCGAAGTGCAGCACGGCGAGGTCGTCGCGGTGCTCGGTGACAACGGTGCCGGGAAATCGACGCTCATCAAGTGCATCAGCGGGGTACATCGGCTCGACTCGGGCACGATCGAGATCGACGGCCAACCCGCCAACATCACCTCGCCGGCAGCCGCACAGGCCCACGGAATCGAGACCGTGTATCAAGACCTCGCCTTGTTCGACAACCTTGGTCCGTCGGCGAACTTCTTCGCCGGCCGCGAGCAATCCGGACCGGCATGGCTGCCACGCCCGCTTCGCGTCATGCGTCGACGATCGATGGCGGACGCGACCGTCGACGTGCTGGAGCGACTGCAGGTATCACTTCCCGACCGTGCGGCCGCGGTCGGTCTCATGTCGGGTGGGCAACGGCAAGTAATTGCTGTCGCACGTGCCGCTGCGTTCGCGTCAAAAGTCGTCATCCTCGACGAGCCCACCGCCGCGCTCGGACTGCGCGAATCACGGCGAGTGCTCGATCTCATCCTCCGCCTGCGGGCCGAGGGCCACGCTGTCATCGTGATCTCACACGCCATGGATCACGTGACCGAAGTTGCCGACCGGGCCATCGTCATGCGACGCGGCCGAGCGGTCGGCGAAGAAGTTCCAAGCCCAGAGAGCCAGCAGAGGATCGTCGCGCTGATCGTCGGTACCGCTGCTGAACCTGCCGATTCCACCAACACCAATAGAACGACGTCGCCCGGACCACCGGTCTGATCGCGAACGCCTACGGCACACCGCCGCCACCACAAGGAGAAAAAATGACACTACGTAGGTACCTCTTTGCCCCGTTACTGGTCCTCACGTTGGGAGCGGGCGCAGCGGCCTGCTCATCCAGCAGTAAGGCCAGTACGACGACGGCAGCACCCGCACCGGCTGCAACCACCGCCGCCGCGCCCGCGGCCACGACCGCGGCAACGCCGACCACGGCAGCACCAGCGGCGACGACCGCCGCGCCGGCCGACACCGCCGGCTCCGGGGGAACCACCAAGATCGGCTTCATCACCAAGTTCCCGGTCGACTTCTACAGCACGATGGTCGATGCGGCGAAGACGTGGAACAAGGATCACGGCGACGTCGAAATCATCTTCGGCCAAGGGACGAGCGGCACCGACGACGAGGGCGAGATCAACGCCATCGAGTCGATGATCACGCAAGGTGTGAAGGCCATCGTGATCACACCGACGAGCCCCAACGTGCAAGACGCGCTGCAGAAGGCCGTGGACGGCGGCATCAAGGTGATCCTGGTCGACAACGACATTCCCGGATGGGCCGGCAAGACGGCCCTCGTTGCAACCGACAACCTCGCCGGCGGTGTGCTGGCCGGCAAGTACGTCGCCGGCCAGTTGAAGGCGGGTGACACGGTTGCCATCCTCGAGGGCGTCGCCGGTGCGCCGTCGCTCCAGCAACGCGTCGACGGCTTCAAGCAGGGCCTCGGCAACGGCTTCCAGATCGTCGCATCGCTACCGACCGACTGCGATCAGACCAAGGGCCACGACGCCGCCCAAGACATCCTCACGGCGCACCCCGACGTCACCCTGATCTACGGCGCATGCGGCCCGCCCATCCTCGGCGCCCTCGAGTCGATCAAGAGCGCGGGCAAGGCAACCAAGGCCATCGGCTTCGACGCCGGGCTAGATGAGGTCAAGGCAATCGTTGCCGGCACCGAGCTCGGATCAGTGGCTCAGTTCCCGGCGAAGATGGGCTCGATGGGGGCTCAGGCGGCGCTCGACGCGATCAGCGGCAAGACCGTGCAAGCCAACATCGACACCGGAACCGCGATGGTCACGAAGGACAACGCCGCCGACTTCGGTGGCTGATCGGATTTCCTGGCGGACGGCCCGACCGGCCGTCCGCCAGGGCCCCTACCCCACCATCGACTATCAAGGACTCCAATGACCCGCATCAGCGCGCTCGACGTCATCGACGTTCGGTTCCCGACCTCGCTCGGCTTGGACGGGTCGGACGCGATGAACCCAGAGCCCGACTACTCGGCCGCGTATGTGGTGCTGACCCTCGACGACTCCGACATCGCCGGTTACTCGCTGCTCTTCACCACCGGACGCGGCAACGACGTCGCCTGCGCAGCGGTCCGCACACTGGCGTCGTACATCGTCGGCCGCGATGTCAGCCAGTTGCTCGCGGACATCGGTGCGTTCGCACGGGAGTTGACCTGGGACGGTCAGCTCCGCTGGCTCGGCCCCGAGAAGGGCGTGATGCACATGGCGATCGGAGCCGTGGTGAATGCCGTGTGGGACCTGCGCTGCCGGATCGAAGGGGTACCGCTGTGGCGCCTGCTTGCGTCGCTCACTCCCGAAGAGATCGTCCACCAGATCGACTTCACCTACATCGACGACGCCGTCACTCCGGCCGACGCCCTGGCGATCCTCAGTGAAATGCAGGGCGGGAAGCCGGCGCGTATCGCAGCACTCGAAGCCGACGGCCTTCCCGCGTACACGACCTCTGCCGGTTGGCTCGGCTACGACGACGACAAGGTTGCCCGCCTCGTTGGCCAGTCAGTCGCCGACGGCTTCACCATGTTGAAGCTCAAGGTCGGCGCTGACATCAATTCCGATGTTCGCCGTATGAAGGTGGCCCGCGATGCGGCCGGCGAAAGTGCGCGGATCGCCGTCGACGCCAACCAACGGTGGGGGGTCAACGGGGCAATCGAATGGATGGCACAACTCGCCCCGTTCGCGCCGTACTGGATCGAGGAGCCGACATCGCCCGACGACATCCTCGGCCACGCGACGATCCGCGCTGCCGTCCGGCCGACGCTGATCGCGACGGGCGAACACGTGCAGAATCGGGTGATCTTCAAGCAGATGCTGCAGGCCCGCGCGATCGACGTCTTGCAGATCGACGCGTGCCGTGTCGGCGGGGTCAACGAGAACCTCGCGATCTTGTTGCTGGCCGCAAAGTTCGGCATCCCGGTCTGTCCGCATGCCGGCGGCGTCGGTCTGTGCGAGATGGTGCAGCACCTGGCGATGTTCGACTTCGTCGCGATCACCGGCACGACCAATGACCGATGGATCGAGTACGTGGACCATCTCCACGAACACTTCACCGATCCGGTGTGTGTGACCGGCGGCCGATACCGGGCGCCAACTGGTCCGGGCGGCGGGGCGCGAATGCTCGACAGCTCGATCGCCGAGTTCCGCTATCCGGATGGCCCCGCATGGGCGAGGCCCACGACAACGCAATGACGCTTCGCATCGATGCCCATCACCATCTCTGGGATCTGGCTGCCCGCCCGCAGCCATGGATGGTGGGGGCGGAGATGGCGCCCCTTCGACGAAACTTCGGCGTCACCGAGCTGACCACAGCGCTCGCCGGTCACGACGTCGATGGCACCGTTGTCGTGCAGACCGTCGCCGACATCACCGAGACCGAAGAACTGCTCGACCGCGCCGAGCTCGAACCGTTGATCGCCGGAGTCGTCGGCTACGTCGATGTCGCGGCACCCGACGTCGGCGAGCGGCTCGATCGGCTGCAGAGCCGGGCCAGCGGGCGCTGGCTCGTCGGCGTGCGCAGCCTCGTGCAATACGAGACCGACCCGAACTGGCTCAGTCGTCCCGACGTGGTGGCCGGGCTTCGTGCTGTCGCCGCGCACGACCTCGTGCACGACCTGTTGATCCTGCCGCATCAGGTCGACGCCACAATCGAAGCGGTCTCGACGGTGGACGAAGGAACATTCGTCATCGACCACCTCGCCAAGCCGAACATTGCCCGAAATCAATGGGAACCCTGGGCAGGTGGAATCGCCGAGCTCGCCCGCCGCCCAAACGTCACCGCCAAACTGTCCGGGCTCGTCACCGAAGCCAACTGGGCGACGTGGACCGACGACCAACTTCGCCCATACGTCGACCACGCCCTCGCCGCCTTCGGGCCGTCGCGGCTGATGTTCGGCAGCGATTGGCCGGTGTGCACCGTGGCAGCCACCTACGACCGCGTCGTCGCCTTGATCATGGGTCTCACATCGATGCTGTCGCCCGACGAGCAAGCCGCCGTATTCGGTGGCAATTCAACAACGGTGTATTCACTTCACGAGGAGCAATCATGACCATCGACGACTTCAACGGCCTGCGCGTCCTCGTCACCGGAGGCGGGTCCGGGATCGGTCACGCCATCGCGTCCGGGGCACTGGCCCGCGGCGCATCGGTGGCCGTGCTCGACCTCGATCCATCCACTGCGCCCGCCGCAGCAGTTGGGTTCGTCGCCGACGTGAGCGACGACGAGTCGGTTGCCGCGGCCGTGTCGGCTGCGTCCACGAGTCTCGGCGGGCTCGACATCGTCATCAACAACGCGGGGATCGGTGCGCAGGGCACCGTCGAGACCAACCCGCTCGATGAATGGCGCCGCGTGTTCGACGTCAACGTGTTCGGAATGGTGCGCGTCGTCCGGTCGGCGCTGCCACACCTCCGCCAGTCCTCGCACGCCGCCATCGTCAACACCTGCTCGATCGCAGCAACGGCCGGGTTGCCCGAACGGGCTCTCTACAGCGCCAGCAAAGGTGCCGTTCTCTCGTTGACGCTCGCTATGGCGGCAGATCATCTTCACGAGGGCATCCGAGTCAACTGCGTGAACCCCGGCACGACCGACACACCGTGGATCGGACGCCTCCTCGACAAGGCCGACGACCCCACGGCGGAGCGCACCGCACTGGAGGCTCGTCAACCGGCCGGCCGGCTCGTGACCGCCGACGAGGTCGCCGCAGCGGTCCTCTACCTCGCCGGACCATCAGCGAGTGCCACAACCGGAACGTCCATTGCCGTCGACGGTGGAATGGCCGGGCTTCGCATACGCCCGCGCTGAGTCTGCGGGCACCGTCAGGCGCGAGTCGTCAGGTCTTTGTAGAAGATGATCGTGTCGACCAAGCCACCGTCCGGCCACAGCGCATAGTCGGGGATCGAACCGACTCGCTTCCAGCCGAGACGATCGTAGAGACGTTCGGCATCGGCACTTGCCGTGTCGAGCACCAACAGTGTTCTGCCTGCTTGGAGCGCAGCTGCCTCCGCCTCGCGCATCAGCGCTTCGCCGACCCCGCGTCGCCGAGCTCGACGATGCACCAACATCTTGGAGATCTCACCACGATGAGGTTGGTTCTCCTGTGTGGTGAGGATCACTTGGACCGTACCTACCACCGCACCCGCGTCGACGTCCTCGGCTACCAGCAGGATTCGCTCGCCGCGCGACGCGCTGTCGAGCGTGGCCGACCAATACGACTCGGCCCGTTCCGGCTCGAGCGGGAGCATGAAGCCCACGGATGCGCCGCCTTCGACACAGTCGATCAACACATCGGCCAGCGCCCGAGCGAGGCCCGCTGCGAGGGTGACCCGTCGCACGACGATCCCGTTGTCCACGCAGTCCTCCGTTTCCGTTGATCGAGTCGAATGTAGCTATGCCTAAGGTCACCCGATGAGCTTCGACGTGCCCGAACCAGGCCTCCGACCCGATCAGATGGTGGCCCGAGCGGTCGGGTTGCGGTCCCGTCTCCGCGACGATCAAGCCCACACCGAGGCCAACAGTCGCTACTCGAAGGACATGCACGACGCGTTCGTCGAGGCCGGCTTCTACCGCATCCTGCAACCGCGCATGTTCGGCGGCTACGAGTTCGACATCCAGACCTTCTACCGAACGATCATCGAGATCGCCCGAGGCTGCCCGTCCACCGGTTGGATGCTGTGCCTCGGCGCCGGGCACGCGCTGCAGCTCGGCTCGTCGTTCTCGCAGGAGGCTCAGGCCGAGATCGCCGGCCCTGACGGACATTTCGTCGCCCCGTTGAGCGTCGGCAACTTCCCCGGCACCCGACCGGCACACCCCGTCGATGGCGGCTACCGAGTCAGTGGCGCTACGCATCGGGCGTTCCGTACTCCACCCATTTCATGGGCCTGGCCGACGTCGAAGGGTCTGACCCCGCCGAGACCCTGCTGGTGGTTGTCCCCCGCGACGGCTACGAGGTGCCCGACGACTGGGGCGACCTCATCGGCCTGAAGGGATCGGGATCCAACAGCGTCGTCATCGACGATGCCTTCGTGCCGACCCACCACACATCGTCGGTTCCGCAGTTCCTCGGTGAATGGCCGATGACCACCGAGCTGCTGCCCGGCGCGGAGATCCATGGCAACCCGATGTATGCCGGCGGCTTCATGGGGTTTGCCATCTCGGAGCTGACCGTTGTGCAGGTCGGTGCGGCACGAGCGATGATCGATGAGTACGAAGAGATGCTCGGCACGACCGTGACCGTTTCGATGAGTGGAAACAGTTCCACGAAGCGATGCATGGACCCCGACTATCAGCGCTCCTTCGGCATGGCGCTCGGCTGGGTCGACGCCGCTCACGCGATCATGATGCGCTCCGGCGAGCTGTACATGGAACTGGCCGGCAACGCGGTCGAGACTGGTCGGCCGGTCTCGTCGGAAGATCATTGGCGCCTGTACGGCATGGTTCAGACTGCAGCCAGATTGTCGTGGGAGGCCGGCGAGCTGTTGTTCCGAACGGCAGGCTCTGGGTCTTCCCTCGATGACCGACGCATGCAGCGCTACTGGCGCGACCTCTGCGCGTTCCGCTCCAACTCCATCCACCAGTTCGACTTCCGCGCCCGCACAGTCACACAGGCCCGCTTCGGATTGCCGATCGACCGGATGTAGCTGAGCGCCGACGCGCTACGGATCAGCGCCCTCGCAGGCGCCGCTCCGCTTCAGCAGTGATTGCTCGGACTCAGGGTGGCTCAGATGGCCACAATTCCCTCGAGATCGGCACCGCCCGGCACCGAGACCGGTGTGAGGGCGTGCAGGGTGCCGTCGGAATTGATGGCAAAGCCGTCGACGATGCCGCTTGCGCCGGTGTCCGCGTAGAGATAGCCACCGTCTGGGCTCACCGTCAGGTCAGTCGCGCCCTTGTCGGTGAACGACGTCGTGAACACGGTCAGCTGTCCGTTGGAGTCGACGCGGTACCCGCTGATGCTTCCGTTCGTACCCGTGCCATCGCCGCCGGCATTGGCAACATAGAACGAACCGTCCGCTGCGGCGATCCAGCACAGGGCTGCCTGGCCGTCGGCCAACGTGTCGATCGGGCTGATCGTCGAGTCGGCGTTGACGTCGTACGTTGCCACTGTGCTGCCGCCGGCTTGGGCGATGGCGAGGTGGCCTGCTGCATCGAACGCGATACCGAACGGCACGGGTGTGGTCGACGAATTGGCGACGAACGAATCAGACACTCGACCGTCGTGGCCGACGCCGAAGACGTCGATGTGGCTGCCATTGGCCTTGGTCGTGACGATCAGGTGGGCACCGTCAGGGGTGAAGCTGACCTGGCCGGGGGTGTTGAGGAACTCGGTTCCCCCAGTGATGATCGCCAGGCCCAATGACCGGTTCGAATTGCGGATGGCGTGCAGGTGGCCGTCATCGACTCGGAAGCCCTGGATGGTGCCACCGTTTCGTGCGTTCAGCACGTAGACCAGGTTGCCGTAGGTGGCAACGCTCACCGGGAACGTGCCTCCAGAGCTGATCAACTGACGGAGCGAGAGCTGCGAACCCGTCGGCTCTGAACACGGAGACGGTGTTGCTGCCTGCGTTGACCGCGTAGAGCAGGTGGTGGCTCGAGTCGTAGGTCAGCGAGCCCTGCGAGGCCAGCTTGTCGACCGCCGCGCCACTGAGAGAACCGCCCTGCCCGCCGGTGGCAAAGCTCGCCGCGAACGTGAGGTTTCCATCGCTGCCACGGTCGTAGGCGACGATGTGGTTGCCGGTGGCTTCGTTGGTCGGGACGAACACAGCGCGTTGATCGCGAGCGTGATGATCGTCTCTGCCCTTCGCAAACGCGGGCTGGGCCAGAACGCCGAACGCGGCCGCGGCGAGCGCGCCTGCAGAAAAGAGTCGGGTGAGTGAATGCATGTGTGAGACCTCCATGAGTCGTGTTGCTTTGCCACGTCTGTCGTGACGAAGTTGTCGGCGTTACGCGCGGTCGCCAAAAAAAGTTGCCGAGTGTCACGCGCCGAAGGCGACGCCGTCTGCAAGATGAGCGTTGCTACCGTTCCGGCGCGTGAGGAAAATCGGGACGAAGCGCGACGACGTGAAGGGACGTAGCGACGCGGACATCATCGCGGCATTGCGCTCCGGCAACGAGCGCTTGTTCGCTCGACTCGTCGATGAATGGTCTCCGGCGATGTTGCGGCTGGCCCGTATGCACGTCGCGACTCGCGAGTCCGCCGAGGACGTCGTGCAAGAGAGTTGGATCGCTGCGCTGCGTGGCATCGACGGCTTCGAAGGCCGCTCATCGTTGCGGACCTGGGTCTTTCAGATC
This sequence comes from Ilumatobacteraceae bacterium, assembly GCA_025358075.1. GTDB lineage: Bacteria > Actinomycetota > Acidimicrobiia > Acidimicrobiales > Ilumatobacteraceae > JAENVT01. The sequence goes on along the minus strand of JANYKU010000003.1, from coordinate 43,554 downwards.
GTGCTCAACATGGCCAAGACGAGAGGCGTGAAGGATCAACGTGTCGTGCCATTCTCATCGGCGTTCCGAGACGACGGCGGCCCGACCGTCGACCCGGAACGCTTCCACGGACCCAACGAACCAAACGCCAGCGGATGGCGCCAGCCGCCGACACCGTGGCCGACACCGGAGGCCGAGCTTCTGGCGAATGAAACACGTGCCGTGATTGACTCCAGTCTTGAAAATCTTCCGGAACGTCAGCGAGCGGTGATCGCCCTGCGTGACGTCGACGGCTTGGAGCCCGCCGAAGTGTGCACCTTGCTCGACCTCTCACCGGGCAACCAGCGCATCTTGCTGCATCGGGCGCGTAGCGCGGTGCGGCGCGACCTCGAGGTCTACTTCGGTGACCCAGCGCAGAACGAGGTGACGCAATGACCGCGGCTCCGCTGACCTGCATCGAGCTCGTCGAGATCGTGACCGAGTACCTCGACGGCACGATGTCACCCGAACTTCGACAACGCTTCGACCAGCACCTGGCCCTCTGCGACGGGTGCACGGAGTACGTGGAGCAGATCCGCGAGACGGTTCTGGCCCTCGGGTCGATCTCCGAGCAGAACCTTTCCGATCCCGGCCGCCAAGCACTGCTCGACGCATTCCGCGATTGGACCCCGCCCAAGCGCCGGCTGTGGCAACGGGTACTCCGAAGATCTTCTCGACAATGATCCAGCCGGTTCATCGGCCTCTGATCTTGGGTGGTCCGGTGGTCATGATTTGGCCGTCGGGGTAGGCGATGGTCAGGTTGCGGCGAGCGTCGAGAGCCAGTTTCCAGCCGCCCTCATGAACACAGTGATGATGCCGGTGACACAACGGTAGAAAGTTGTCGATATCGGATCGACCACCATTGCGGTACCAGCGCAGATGATGGATGTCGCAATCATCGAACGCTGCCGAACACCCCGGAATCGCACACCCCCGATACATCACCCGCAACGCCCGGCGCTGCGCCCGATTGGCAACTCGAGATTCGCGACCCAGATACAACGACGTGTCGTCGGCGGCAACGATGATCGGCACGATCACCTCCGCACAACACACCATCCGTCGCAACGTTTCCACCGGCAACTCGACCGGCACCCCAACATCGATCACCGAACCATCATGCACACCATTGACCAAGGTGCCGATGTCGATCAACAACGACACATCGATCCGGGTTCGAGCCCGACCTTTGGCCGGTTTACCGGCGGTCAATCCGTACAGTGCCAACGCCCGCAAATGCTGCTGGCGCAGCACCGGATCCGTCGGACACGTCTCGGGAGTGCGGTCACGGAACAGGGTCTCGACGGTGTTACGTAACCTGCGATCGAGGATCGCCCCGGTCTCCGGGTCGAACTCGCCACGCAGACACCACATCCCCGACTCACGATCAACCCAGGTGCGCAGGCTCGTCGCCCGCCGCTGCCGCGCCAGGCGATCGATGCCGTCGTCGGCGCAGATCCGGCGAACCTCGCTACGCACCACCCGGGCAAAGTCATCACACGGTAGCTCCGCCGCCGCTTCAGCCAACACCCGACCACGCTCGGCCAACCGTTGCCTGTGCTCGACCGAGAGCGGCCGCAACGCCCGAGTGACTACATCAACATGCGCCGCCGACGCAGCACCCTGCTCCAACACCGCGCGCAACTCAGGCATCGCCGCGGTGGTCTTGGCCCGGTCAAACCCCTTCGACGCCTCGACCAGCGACACCCGACCCGCATGCGCCACCACCTGCTCCGGAAACAACGACGGCGACACCGACGCCAACTCCGACAGACGTCGAGCAGCGGCGACCTCGACCGAATCCAACCAACCCCGCACCTGACGTACGTCGGTGAGGACACGCTCGATCACGTGTTGATCCGCGCACGGCAGGGCGACCGCGGCGATCGACTCGACCAATCCACAAACAGACACGACCACCCCTTTCAACACCGACGATCACGGTTCGAACAACGGGGAAGTCGCTACCGAGCACGCTACACAAGGGGTGCCACACGGAGCTTCTGACGGTCTGGCCGCTGGCGAGCACTTCGTAGGATGAGCGCCGATGGCGCACGGAAGGCGAGCACTCGGACGGCGCGTCGAGGCCGTCGTCGATGTCATGCGGTCACGGGATCTGCGCCGTCTGCAGCTCGGGTGGGCCGCGTACTTCATGGTCGACGGGATCTTGATGGTTGGCCTGTCGGTCTGGGCGTTTCGACATGGCGGTACGTCGGCCGTCGGCCTCGTCGGGTTGGCCCGCCTCCTTCCCGGTGCAGTCGCGCTCCCCTTCGGCGCGTGGGCCGCAGACCGTTTCCCTCGACGACGCGTCGTCACCCTCGTCTTCTTGGTGATGACCGCGGCGCAACTGGCCATCGCCGGTGCGCTGGCATCGGACGCGCCGGCCGCCGTGGTCTACGGCCTCATCGCGCTCAACAGCATCGCCGGCACGCCCTACCGTCCTGCGCACCTCGCGCTGGCCCCATTGGTGGCTCGTTCTCCCGCAGAGCTGGTGGCCATGAACGTCACCGCGGGAACGCTGGAAGGAGTGGTCACCTTCCTCGGTCCGGCGCTCGCCGCACTGCTGCTGCTCAGCGTCGATCCGTGGGTCGTCGTTGCGGTGTCATCGCTGGCCGCACTCGGCGGAATGTCGGCAGTCGTCGGGATCAACGTCGACGTCGACCCATCGAAGGCGATGAGACGGGTACGTGATCGTCCGCGAGACGCCTTGATGGGTGGCCTCACGGAGCTCCGTGCCAACGTCGACATGGCCGTCATCGTCGGATGCTTCGTCGCCCAGATCTTCGTTCGCGGGATACTCGGCGTGCTGCTCGTGTCGGTCTCGTTCGATCTGATCCACTTGGGCAGCAGTGGTGTTGGCTGGCTGGCCGCGGCGATGGGCGTCGGCGGAATCGTCGGCGCGATGTACGCGGTGACGTTGACCGGGCACCGACGACTCGCCAAACCGTTCGTGCTCGCCCTCGTTCTGTGGGGCTTCCCGATCGCCGTCGTCGGTCTGCTCCCCAACACCGTCGTCGCCATCGCCGCCTTGCTCACCATCGGCGTCGGCAACGCGATCCTCGACGTCGCCGGCTTCACCCTCATCCAGCGCCTCGGTATCGACCGAACTCTGGGGCGCGTGTTCGGCGTGCTCTACACGTTCGGCATCGCGATGGGCGGCCTCGGATCGCTTGCTGCGCCAGCCTTGATCTCCTCGCTCGGTCTGCGCACTGTGTTGATCGTGGTCGGGTCGATCCTGCCGGCGGTCTCGCTGGTGCTGCTCTCGAAGTTCCGATCGATCGACGATCACTCCGAACCCCTGCCCGAAGTGCTCGCCTTGCTCACCCGCATCCCGCTGTTGTCACCGCTGCCACCGACCACGCTCGAGAAGTTGGCGACGCGGTCCGACACCGCCGAGAAGTCGACGGGAGACGTGGTCGTGACCGAAGGCGATCCCGGCGAGCTGTTCTATGTGATCGCCGAAGGTGAGGTCGTGGTGTCGCGGGCCGGGCGGAGCGTCGGAACGCTCGGGCCCGGCGACCAGTTCGGCGAGATCGCCTTGCTCCGCAACACCGGCCGTACCGCAACGGTCGTCGCCACCTGCCCCACGAGGTTGATCACCATCGACGGCGCCGACTTCGTCGATGCGTTGTCGAGCTCGGAGGCTGCGCTTTCGATCGGCTGGGGAGTTGCCAACGATCTCCTCGGTCGAGACCAAACCGAGCGCTCGTAGGCACGCGGAGTCAGAGCCAGCCGCTGACGGTGATGACGACAACCGTCATCGCCAGCGTTGCAGCGAGACCGACACAAGCCGTCGCGACGACTCGGAACCAAGGGCCGTTTGCGGCGCTGCCGAGCAGACTGCGTCGATTTGCCAGGAGAAGGATGAACGTGAGAAAGATCGGGCTGATCACTCCGTTGAGGATCTGGGTGTTGATCAACAAGTCGATCAGGTTGCCGGGCGCGAGGGCCACGATCACCCCGATCACGATCTGCCCGGTGAACAGCCCGAGGAACAGTGGAGCCTCTCTGAACCGGCGGGAAACCGACCGCTCGGCTCCAACGGCCTCAGCGATGGCATAGGCAGTGGACAACGGCACGACGGCGGCAGCAAGGGCCGACGCGCCGAGAAGTCCGATCGCGAACAACGCGGTCGCCGCGCTTCCTGCCACCGGCTCGAGCGCAAGCGCGGCTTGCTTGGTGGAACTGAGCGGTCCGCTCCCACCGATGGCTGCAGCGGTCGCGATGATGATCGTCATGCTGATGACGTTGCAGAAGATCGAGCCGGTGATGGCGTCGCGGCGGGCGGCTCGGTAGTTGTCGACCCCCGTGCCGCGGTCGGCCACGGCTGCGGCCTGGTAGAGCTGCATGTACGGGGTGATCGTTGTGCCGATGAGCGCGACCACCACGACGAGGAAGGTCCGCGAGCCCAGCAGGTGCGGCAGAGCCGTGTTCGTTGCGACCTTGGTCCACGAGGGGTGACCCAGCACGGCCGCGATCGGGTAGGCCAGGAACGGCAGGGTGAGGATGAGGAAGACCCGCTCGACGTACCGGTAGGAACCGAACACGACGAGCGACCACAGCACGATCGCTGCGAGCGGTACCGAGAGATACCGCGACACGTGCAGCAGTTCGAGTGCGGCACCGATGCCGGCGAACTCGGAGACGACGAGGCCGAGATTGGCGATCACCAGACACCCAGTGGCAAACGCACCCCAGCGCAATGGGAACTGCTCGCGGATGAGCGAGACCAGTCCCTCACCGGTGTACACCCCGAGCCGGGCAGACATCTCCTGCACGACAATCAGCGCGACGGTGACGATGACCATCACGAACAACGTGCGGTAGGCGAACTGCGCGCCGGCCGACGCATATGTCGCGATGCCGCCGGCGTCGTTGCCGGCATTCGCGGCGATGAGCCCGGGGCCCATCACCGCGATCACCGCGGCGATTCGGCGACCTGGCCGGCGGCGCGCAGGGAGCGAGGTCATGACGCTCTCCGAGCCAACCGCCGATCGGCGAGCAACGCGTCGATGACATCGTCGGCGAGGATGCGACCAACTGGGCGCCGCTGGTGGTCGGTGACCACCACCGAGGTGTCACGCGAATCGATGAAGATCGACAACACGTTCTCCAGGTCGTCGGCCTCGTGAACGGTCGCGGGCAACGGTGCGCCCGCAAGCGATGCCACTGTTACGGAACGCGGGGCGACCAAGAGCTCGTACAACGACACGTCGTCGACGAGCGCACCGTCCGCGTCAACCACGAGGACGCCATCGATCTCCGCCCGGTCGTCGGTGCGCTGAATCAACACGGCGATCACCTCGTCGACGGTGGCTGTCGAGGTGACCACCACCATCGTCGTCGTCATCACCGACCCGGCGGTGCCCTCTTCGTAGGCGAGCAATCGACTCAGCCCGGTGCGCACCTCCGGAGCGAGCTGCTCCATCACCTCTTGGCGATCGTCGTCGTCCATCTCGCGCAACGCTTCTGCCGCCTCGTCGGGGGCCATCGCCGCGAGGAGGTCGGCCGCCCGTTCGCGGCCCATCTCGTTGAGCAGCTCATCGACCTGCTCGACCTTCATCTCTTCCAACACATCGGCAGCCACACCACGGTCGAGCGCGGCCACGAACGCTTGCCCCTGAGTGGCCCCGAGCTCTTCGACCAGTTCCGCCAGCTCGGCGGGGCGCAGCCTGTGCAGCGCCTGACGGGTACGACCGATGCGGACCGGTTCGCCAGGCTTGGCGATCGGCTGAATCGTCGCCCAGTCGATCACCCGGCTGGGCGTCGGCAAGGCCCGCCAGCGCGCTGGCCCCAGGCGACGCGCGAGCGAGTTGAACCCCACATCCACTCCGACCAGGCGATACATCCCAGCGAACGACGCCAAGTAGAGATCCGAGGCGCGGACGAGCCGCACACCGTCAACATCGATCAACTGATGGTCGAGCACATCGCGCCCAAGGGTGATCTCGCCGGCTCGCCGCTCGAAGTCACGGAGGTCGAGCTGAGCCGACCGCAGCGAAACCCCGTCGCGGTCCACTCCGGCGATGCTCGAGGCGTGCAGAAACGAAGCCCGGCGACCGACTCTGACCACCAGACCCGCCACCGCGGGGTACAGCGACTCGTCCCACCGCACGACCACGTCGCGAACCCTGCCGATCTCTGAACCGCTCTGGTTGAGAACTGGGCGACCGATGAGACCCGCCACCGAGATCAACTGGCCGGCGAGCACACGCGTGGGTGTCGACGCGCGAGCACCCGAGACGTGGCGCGGAAGATGGAAACCGAAAAACTGGAACATGGCGACGACCTCTTACGGATGGCCGCGCCAATGCGTCAGATCGTTACAACGACCTCAACGCGTTGGACCAGCGGCCGAAACGGACAAACGGGCAACGGGGACTCGGAGGTTCGGAACGTTTCATCTCCGACCACCCCCTTCCGGCTCGTGTGATCGACTTCAGCATCCTACGGGCCAACACGCCGCTGCGGCAGTCGGCGGCCGGAGCTCAGTCACGGAGCCGATGCGACCAAACCTCCTGCTTGACGCAATCTACTCGGCTGCGCGAATACAGTTCATGCGATGTGCGACGCAGCCATCGTGTCTCGACAGATCCACTGACGTGTTTCGACAGGTGGTCGCCTACCGGTGGGCCGATGGCCTCAGCGACGAAGCAAAGGCCGCGTTCCGGGAAGCGTTCGCCGGCCTTCGCCCGATACCAGAGTTGACGAGCTTGCGGTTCGCCGACGACGCCAAGCACTTCGAGGGCAACTTCGACGCAGTCGCCGTCATGGACTTCCCCGACTTCGCCGCAGCCCGTCGATACGTGGCCGATGAGCGTCACCAGACATACATCCGCGACTTCGCCAGCAAGATGATCGGCGAGCGGGTGGTCGTACAACACGATTGGGCCGTGCGTGACCTGGCAGGCATCCACCACGTGACGCTGCCGGTCGCTGACGTCGGGCGAAGTCGCGACTGGTACGCCCGGGCGTTCGGGCTCGAGGTGTTGCACGAGCCGACCGATACCGACACGGCAGAGATCACGATGGCGCGTCCGAGTGTGTCGATCGAGGTGGTGCTGCGACACGACCCGCTGCGGGCTCTGGCACTCGCCGGGTTCAACGCGCTGTCGTTCGCGGTCGGCACGATCGAAGACCTCGACGCGCTCGTCGAGCGTCTCGACGCGCAGAGCATCGCTCACGGTCTGCCGACGACGTCCAGCACGGGGGTCTACGTCGACGTCGCCGACCCTGACGGACTCGTCGTGCGGTTGACCACCCTCCTGCCCTAGGGCGGCGCGCCGGGACGAGGCTTAGGCGACGCCGTCGGCGTAAGCGGCCAGTCGATTGGCGAGCCTGCGCACACCGTCGCGGAGCGACTCCGGATGTTCGATCACGAACGGGCGATCGAGCGATGCGAGCAGCGCCGGGACCCAGTCGAGACGTTCGGCGCGGATCCGAACTCGAACCCATTCGCCATTCGTGGTCGGCACGATCTCCTCGACGGTTGCGATTGCGGCGGGTAGGCGCGAGCGCACCTGCTGCAGCGTGCCATGGACGCGCACCGATACGTCGTGGCGGTAGGGCACCTCCGTCAACAGCCGGGCGGCCGGGTCGAACCCCTCGGGCAGCTCGAACGAACCGGCGAGAACCCTCGCGCTCTGGATCCGGTCGAGTCGGAACGTTCGTACGTCAGAACTGATCGAGTCTGCGCCGGCGACGTACCAGCGTCCAGAGCTAGCGACGATCCCGTACGGATGCACGGTGCGTTCGCTGCGATGCCCCGCTCGGTCGGCGTACTCGATCGCGACCGGTTGACGGTCTCGCGCCGCTTCGGCCATCGTCAACAGCACCCGGGTCTGCGCCGATGCCACCAGGCCCGCGGGCTCGGTGAAGTCGGCGGTTGTCAACAGCGCGTCGAGTCGGCGAGCAAGCGCGACAGGTAACACCCGGCGCACCTTGGCGATCGCCGCCTCGGCAGCCTCGGCAGACGTGGTGACCAGCCCGGAGCGCTGGCCGACGACCAGACCGAGCAGCACGGCCAGCGCCTCGTCGTCGGTGAGCATCAACGGAGGCATCCGGTAGCCCGGGGCGAGGCGGTATCCGCCGTACCGGCCGCGCTCGGTGCGAACCGGTACGTCGAGGTCGAGGAGATGCTCGATGTAGCGCCGGACGGTTCGCTCGTCGACCTCCAGCCGTTCGGCCAGGTCAGCAGCGGTGCGCGTGCCGCCGGCCTGAAGGATCTCGAGCAAGGCCAGGACTCGGGCTGTCGGACGGGTCACGCCGCAATCTTTCCAGAAATACCGGGCGGAACCTGTCCGGTATCAGGTTTACCGTGCCCATCACTTCAACAACACGACCTCGGAGCACCGCTCCGACGGGAAACGAGAAATCATGAATTTCGTCTCAGTACGAGTCATCGCCAGCGACGTGAAGCAGTTGGTCGAGTTCTACGAGCAGGTCACCGGACTGTCGGCGCGTTGGGCCACGGACGAGTTCGCCGAGCTGCTGACCCCTACCGGCACGCTCGCGATCGCCAGCGCGCGCACGATCGAGATGTTCGGGGCGGGCGCCGCGGTCCCGGCCGACAACCACACGGTGATCATCGAGTTCCGCGTCGACGACGTGGATCGCGACTACGAGAGGCTGCAAGGCCTCGTCGCCGAGCTCGTCCAGGAGCCGACGACCCTTCCCTGGGGGAACCGCTCGATCCTGTTCCGCGACCCCGACGGGAACCTGGTCAACCTGTTCACACCGGTCAGCGCTGAGGCCGTCCAGCGTTTCGACGGCTGAATCGGGTTGCAGCGCCCACCGTCATCCGGCTCCGCATCACCGGACAACCAGACCGATCGGCAGCTCGGGCGCGGGTTGTCGATCCGGCTCGAACTGTGAAGCCACAGAACGACCCGTACGGTTCTGTGGCTTCACAGTACGACGGCGGCCGCATCACCAAGATGTGCGACGCCCCGCGGTTGACGCCAAGACCAACGGTGGCAACATCGACGTTCTGTAGGCCGCGGGAGACAACGCCTGAGGTCGTCGGCACGGCTGATGCGACCGGCGGGGATAGGTTGGATTGCGTGATCGAACCGGTGGAAACCCCATTGCTGCGCCGAATACGCGAGTCGGTCATCGGTGACGATCAAGTCATGGACGGGCCGTACGGCCCGCACCGCATCACTTATGCCGACTACACCGCCTCCGGCCGTGCCTTGAGCTTCATCGAGGACTTCATCCGCGACGAAGTGCTCCCTCGCTACGCCAACACCCACACCGAGTCATCCGGCACGGGCTTGCAGACGACGCGGTTGCGTGAAGATGCTCGTCGCATCATCCGCGATGCGGTCGGTGGCGACGAACGCGACTGCGTGATCTTCTGCGGGTCGGGAGCGACCGGGGCGATCGACAAGCTGATCGGCATCATGAACTTGCGACTGCCGGCCGACCTCGAAGACCGCTACCACCTCTCGCAGCACATCCCAGCCGACGAGCGGCCGGTCGTCTTCGTCGGGCCGTTCGAGCACCACTCCAACGAACTCCCGTGGCGTGAATCGATCGCCGACGTCATCACCATCCCCGAAGATTCCGACGGTCACATCGATCTTGCCCAGCTCGAGATCGAACTGGTCGCGCACGCCGAACGTTCGGTGAAGATCGGGTCGTTCTCCGCTGCATCGAACGTGACCGGCATCGTGTCCAACACCTGCGCGATCGCCGATCTGCTGCACCGCCACGGGGCGCTGTCGTTCTGGGACTTCGCTTGCGCGGCTCCGTACGTCGACATCGACATGCATCCACGGTGCGCCGAGCACCCGCTGGCCGACAAGGACGCGGTGTTCATCAGTCCCCACAAGTTCGTCGGCGGACCCGGAACACCAGGTGTGCTCGTCGTGAAACGGTCGCTCATGCGCAATCGGGTGCCCGATGTTGTCGGGGGCGGAACCGTGGCGTTCGTCAACCCCACCGAGCACCACTACCTCGACGATCCGGTCCACCGCGAGGAAGGCGGCACCCCGGCGATCATCGAGTCGATCCGAGCCGGGCTCGTGTTCCAGTTGAAGCAGGCCGTCGGCGTCCCGACGATCAAAGAGCACGAGGAATCGTATTGGCGTCGGGCAGTGTTGGCATGGTCGAGCAACCCGGCTATCGACGTGCTCGGCAACACCCGCTCCGATCGGCTCTCGATCCTGTCGTTCCGGGTGAGGCGACCGGACGGTCGATTTCTGCACCACAACTTCGTCGTCGCCCTCCTCAGCGACATGTTCGGCATTCAATCCCGCGGAGGTTGTTCGTGCGCCGGGCCGTACGGCCACCGGCTGCTGGGGATCGACCTCGACCGTTCGCACGAGTTCGAGCACGAGATCGCCAAAGGCTGCGAAGGGATCAAGCCCGGTTGGACGCGGGTCAGCTTCAACTACTTCATCTCCGAGACGGTCTTCAACTACCTCGTCGATGCCGTCGACCTCGTCGCCGAGCACGGATGGCGGCTGCTTCCCGACTACCGCTTCAACCCGGACTCGGGGCTGTGGCACCACAGCAGGGGCCCGGTCGAGCCACCGTTGCGTCTCTCACAACTGTCGTACGACCCGGCAACCGGCGAGCTCGTTCGGCCGTCGGTCGACTGCGCGCGTGCCCCCGAATCTGCACTCGCCGGGTACCTCGATAGTGCTCGACAACTCATGTCGGCGGCTCCGGCGTGGACGCAAACGGGTCGGCATCCCGGCGCGTTGTCTGCGGAATTCGAACACCTGCGATGGTTCGACCTTCCCGAGGAATCACTCGTCGAAGCGCGAGCCGACCGATGAGTTACCCGACGATGTAGGAGGTCGTGTGCAATTCGCCAACCGCGTTGACGCAGGGAGGCGTCTGGCTGCGAGGTTGCAGCACCTCAAGGGCGAGCCGGTGGTGGTGCTCGGCCTTCCACGTGGAGGTGTTCCGGTCGCGCTCGAAGTGGCTCGAGCGCTCGGCGCCCCACTTGACGTCATCGTGGTGCGCAAACTGGGCGTGCCGTTCCAACCCGAGCTTGCCATGGGGGCCATCGGCGAGGGCGGTGCTCGGGTCATCAACACCGAGATCGTGCGACTTGCTCAGGTCACCCCGCAAGAGCTCGCCGACGAGGAAGAGCGTGAACGGATCGAACTGGAGCGACTCGCCGTACGTTTCCGCGGATCGCGTCCGCGCCTCTCGCTCGCCGGCCGCACCGCGCTCATCGTCGATGACGGCATCGCCACCGGATCCACTGCCCGAGCAGCGTGTCACGTGGCCCGTGCCCAGGGAGCGGCCCGGATCGTGCTCGCCGTTCCCGTTGCGCCGCAGGATTGGACGGATCAACTGAGCGCCGATGCCGACGAACTGATCAGCCTGGAGACCCCGCGATCGTTCCATGCCGTTGGCGAGTTCTACGCCGACTTCTCGGCCACGACCGACGACGAGGTGGTCGAGTGCCTCGAACGCGGCGCCGCGGCCGCGACTCCCCCGTCGACCAAGCGGGTTCCCGACGACGACCATCCACCGTACGATGGCGAGGTCGTCGTGACGGCCGGTTCGATCCAACTTGCCGGCCATCTCACGGTGCCAGAACGCCCGATCGGCATCGTCGCCTTCGCGCATGGCAGCGGCAGCAGCCGGAACAGCCCTCGCAACCAGTTCGTGGCTTCGATCCTCAACCGGGCGGCGCTCGGCACGTTGATGTTCGACCTTCTGACAGACGCCGAGGAGGACGACCGGTCGAACGTTTTCGACATCGAGTTGCTCGCCCGGCGCCTCAGCGAAGCCACCCGTTGGCTCCGCGCCCAGCCAGCGGCAGTGAGGCTTCGGATCGGCTATTTCGGCGCGAGCACCGGCGCTGGTGCCGCGCTGTGGGCAGCAGCGGAGCCCGGCGCCGACATCGCCGCCGTCGTGTCGCGTGGCGGCCGCCCCGACCTCGCGGCTGAACGGCTCACTGCCGTGACGGCACCAACGCTGCTCATCGTCGGTGGCGCCGACCATCAGGTGCTGCAACTCAACCGCGGCGCTCTCGCTCGGCTGCGCTGCGAGGCCGACCTGGTCGTGATACCGGGTGCAACCCACTTGTTCGAGGAGCCCGGCACGTTGGCCGCCGCCGCTGATGCAGCACGCGACTGGTTCGTCACGCACCTAGCTCCCGGCACACGACCAGCGGTGTGAGCGCGCCCCGACGTCGCCGTTTCTCAACTTCGTCAGGCGAACTGCGAGCCCTCGGCCGACCGGAGCCGCACCTCGCCGAGCTTGACAGTCGGTCGTCCGTCTGCCTAAATGAGCAGGGTTGGAGGGGGTTCGTCGCGACGTGGAACTGGTCAGCAGGTCTCAGCTCGATGACGTCGAGCGCGAGCTCCAGCAGTGGGCACACGGCTTCGCCGCGGAGGTCATCCGACCGTCTGCCGCGGCGAATGATCAACAACGCCGGCAACCGCTCGACGTGCTGCAATCGGCCTTCGACGCCGGGCTGTTGACGTTGGGGATCCCGGCTGAGTACGGCGGCGGTGGCGCCGGGTCAGCCGTGGCCCAGGCTCTGGTCGCCGAGGAGCTGTGCTGGGGATGCATCGGCGTGTACTCATATCTCAGCGGCACGAACATGTTCATCGCCGCGTTGCTGGAATGCGGCAACGACGACCAACGCCGGCGGTGGCTCTCACCACTGTGCATCGACGGGCCGCACATGGCTGCGTTCGCCTGCACCGAGCCGGGCGGTGGGTCCGACGTGTCGGGTATCCGTACCCGAGCACGCAAGGTCGACGGTGGCTTCGTGCTGAACGGTCAGAAGATCTTCATCACCAACGCCGGTCTTGCCCACTCGGTGCTGATCGTGGCCGACGCGATGGATGGCGACGAGCGCCTCGGTCTCACCATGTTCGCGGCCCGTGGCGATTCGCCCGGCCTTTCCTACGGGCTCCGCGCTCGCACGATGGGGTGGCGCGCGTCCACCAACGCCGAGATCTTCATCGATGACCTGTTCGTGGTTGACGACGACGTCATCGGCGAGGTCGGCACGGGCTTCGCCGGCGCCGTGCGCACGTTCGAGCTCAGCCGGATCGAGGTTGCAGCCTGTTCGATCGGTGTCGCCAGAGCTGCGCTCGAGTACGCCCGCGACTACGCCAACGAGCGACAGGCATTCGGCAGGCCGATTGCCCGCTTCCAAGGCGTCAGTTTTCCGCTAGCTGACGCCGTCACGCGTCTTCACGCATCCCGATTGCTCACATGGGACGCAGCACGTGCCGCCGATCGCGGCGAGCCATTCGGCACCAAGGCATCAATGGCCAAGTTGTTCGCTTCGGAGACAGCCGTCGCCACGACCAGCCAGGCCATGCAGGTGCTCGGCGGGCACGGGTACGTCGAGGACCACCCCGTCGAGAAGTGGTTCCGCGATGCCCGACTGGAAACCATCGAAGAAGGCACGAGCGAGATCCAACGAGTCATCATCGGTCGTGCCCTGCTCGACTCGACCACCCCACTGTTCTGAAGCGACGAAGGGCAACAGCATGGCGAAAACAGTTGGCACCGTGACGATCGCCGAAGAGCTGTGCAAGGGATGCGACCTGTGTGTGGTCGTCTGTCCCGAACACGTGCTGGCGATGACGCCACGGTTGAACGTCAAGGGCTGGCCAGTGGTCGCGCTGGTGGCCGAAGGGTGCACCGGCTGCACGCTGTGCGCCGACGTGTGCCCCGACGGCGTCTTCACGGTGTACCGCGAAGAACGCGAGAAGGTCGGGCAGCGATGAGCATCGCAACCAAACGCTTCGCCAGTGGAAACGAAGCCGTCATCGATGCCGCACTCGCCGCCGGCTGCCATTTCTTCGCCGGCTACCCGGTCACCCCGGCGACCGAGATCCTCGAAGCAGCAGCCGAGAAGTTTCCGCAACACGGCCGTGTGATGGTGCCGACCGAGGGTGAGATCGCCGCAATCCACATGGTCGCTGGCGCGAGCCTGGCCGGCTTCAGGGCGATGACGGCGACGGCGCCGCTTGGACTCAGCCTGATGTCGGAGGCGTTGTCGTTCTTCTCGGGGATGACCGAGCTGCCCGGCGTGGTCGTCGTGCAGCAGCGGTGGGGGCCGGGCGATGGCAGCCTCGGCCCCGGCCAGGACGGGTACAACCAGGCGACGCGGGCCTGCGGGCACGGCGACTTCAAGATGATCGTGCTGGCCCCGAAGACCGTCCAGGAGTTGGTCGATCTGACGATCGAGGCCTTCGACCTGGCCGAGCGCTACGGCATGTTCGTGCTGGTGCTGGGCGACCAGTTGCTGGCCATTGCCAGCGAGCAGTACGTCGTGCCGGATCCCGCGGCGCGCCCGGCCCGGAGCGTTGAATTCGGACGGGGTAACGGCCTGGTGTTGCCCGAACTCGTCGCAGTCGATGAAACAGCGGGTGACTTCGCCGCACTCGAACGAGTGGGGCGACGCTGGGAGCAGAAGTTCGCGGCGATCGAGCGCGACGAACCGCGCGCCGAGCGCTGCGGCGACGAGGGTGCTGTCGATCTGATGATCGTCGCCTACGGATCGCTGGCTCGCATCGCCGAGTACGCGCTCCCTCAGTTGCGCCAACTCGGCATGCAGGTCGCCGTGGTTCGGCCGATCACGCTGTGGCCGTTCCCCAGCGATGCCGTTCGGTCGGCGTGCGCCGATGCCAAGTCGGTGGTCGTCGCCGAGTTGAGCATGGGCCAGATGATCGACGACGTCCGCGGGGCGATCGGCCGACGACCCGATGGCTTCGTCAACTGGCTCGGTGGTCGGGCACCATCGACGGAAGAGTTCGCATCCAAGGTGGCCGAGCGCCACCGAGAGCTGGGAGCCGTGAGATGAAGGTTGTCGCTGAACCGAACTCGACTGCACTGGCGCCGCACGGGTTCGACTTCTGTCCGGGTTGCGGCTACGGGTCGGTGCTGCTCGCGCTCACCGATGTGGTGGCCGAGCTGGATCAGAAGCCGGTGTTCATGGTCGACATCGGCTGCGTCGACTTCATGACTGCGCACATGCCCGGCGATGTCATCATGGGACCGCACGGCCGCACCGGGGCGCTCGCCAGCGGGTACAAGCGGATGCAGCCCGATCGCTTGGTGTGCGCAATACAAGGTGATGGCGGTTTCATGGGGCTGGGCGCGGCCGAGTCGCTGCACACCGCTGTGCGCGGCGAACAGATCACGATCATCGTCTTGAACAACGGCGTGCTCGCCGACACCGGTGGGCAACTGGCCGCGACCACCCTCGCCGGAAAGGCCACCAGCACGACGCCACTAGGTCGCGGTCCGCAACACGGACCGCCGCTGCCGTTCCTGGAGATGTTGGCGACCCTCGGTGGGGTTGCCTATGCCGAACGGGTGGCGATCGATTCTGCGCTCGGAGTGCGCCGCGTGCGACGGGCGATCGCCAAAGCGTTCGAGGTGCAGCGATCCGGCGCAGGCTTGTCGATCATCGAGGTGCTCAGCCCGTGCCCCACACACTGGCGGATGGACTCCGTGCAGGCGTGGGAATACATCAGCGAGTCCGTGCGCACGGTCTACCCGACTGGGGTGCTGGCCGATCGCCGAGACACGGGCGACACATGAGCCCGGTGCTGTCGGTCGTTCTGACGGGCCGCGGAGGTCAGGGGGTCAAGCTCAGCTCCGAGCTGCTGGCGTGGTCGGCCTCGGCCGATGGATACAACCCCATCCAGTACAGCGTGTACGGGGCGTTGATCCGCGGCGGAGAGATCGCTTGTTCGCTCGCGGCATCGCGCGACGATCCGGGAGTGCCGCTGCGCAGCGACTACGCCTTGATGTTCGCGATGCACAACGACTGGTTCGATCGCTACTACCCGCTGCTGCTCCCCGAGGGCATGCTCGCTTACGACACGGCCAACATCGACGCGTCACGGCTCACCCGCGGCGACATCGAACACCTCGCCGTCCCCGTTGGCGAAATGGCTGCAGAGGCCGGTGATCCGCGGGCCGGCAACATGGTCGTCGCCGGGGTCGTTGCCAGGCTCACCCGCCTCGCGTCGCGTGAAGCGCTCACCCAGGGCATGAGTGCCGTCGTACCCGCGCACCGCGCCGACCGCATCGCCCGCAACCTCGTCGCTGTCGAAACCGGCTATTCGTGGGTCGAACGCGAGGTGCCCGACTCGTTCGCAGCGCGACGGTTGACATGACCGAGGCGCCCGGGTCGCCGGCCGGCCTCAGCGACTACCTCTGGCACTGGGAGGCGACCAGCCCGGACAAGACGTTCGTTACCGACGACACCGGTACCCGCCTGTCCTACGCCCAAGCAGCGACGCGGGTCCGGGCGCTCTCGGCGGAGCTCGGGCGACGCGGGCTCGTCGCTGGGCAACGAGTCGCGCTGCTCGCCGAGAACAGTACCGATTGGATCATCGCCTTCCTTGCCACGATGGCATCGGGGATGGTCACCGTTCCGCTCGCTACGCGAGTCACGATCGACGCGCTCGATGCGTTGTTGGACCACGCCGATCCCCGGGCAATTGCCGTCGACGAAGCACTTCGTCCCCTCGTGAGCGCGCGGTGGAGCGATCGCCTCCTACTCCTGTCCCATGCGCTCCAGCCCCCGGGGTTGTCACACTCTGACCGTCCCAGAGACGGTGGCGCCGCGACAACCCCGGCCGGGCACGATTCCACCCATCGAGCCGACCCCGACGCACCGGCCTGCCTGACCTACACCTCTGGCACCACGAACCGGCCGAAGGGAGTGATGCTCAGCAACGCCGGGCTCACCCGGGCCTCGGAGACCTACGCGGCGATGTTCCACTCCACGCCCGAACTGCACACGACGGTTGCCGTGCCGTTGTGCCACAACACCGGGTTCGTCGATCAACTCGGTCACGCCCTCGTCGCCGGCGGCAGCATCGAGGCGCATCGCCGGTTCCGTGCCGACAAGATCGCCGATGGCTTGCAGTCCGGCACGTGCTCCTACTTCATCGGGGTGCCGACCATGTACCACCGCATCGTCGAGCACCTCGCCGGCACGCCTCCCTGCGAACTGGCGCCGGCGCTCGCCTTCGGGGGCGCACCGATGCCGTCACAATTGATCGTCCACCTGCATCAGCAGTTCCCACGCTCGCTCCTGGCCAACTGCTATGGGCTGTCCGAGGCGACCAGCATCACGCACATCAACTTTGTGCGGCCCGGGCATGCGGCCACCGAGGTCGGCGTCGCCGTCGCAGGGACCGTCGACCGCATCTCAGCGTCGGGCGAGCTCCTCGTCCGCTCGCCGACGACGATGCTCGGCTATCACCGCGATCCCGAGGCAACGGCCGCGAAGTTCGAAGACGGTTGGCTACGCACCGGTGATCTTGCGTCTCGTAGCGACGACGGCGTGGTGCGGGTGTACGGCCGCGTCGACGATGTGATCAACCGCGGTGGCGAGAAGGTGGTGCCACTGGAGGTCGAAGAGGCACTGTGCAGCCACCCGTCCGTGGTCGAAGCCGCGGTCGTGGGATTGGCGGACGAGGAGTACGGCATGATCGTCGCCGCCGCAGTGGTGACGCGCGACCCGATTGCACTCGCCGATCTCAACCGATTCGTCGAGGGAGCGCTGGCCGACTACAAGCGACCAGCGCGGCTGGTGACCGTCGACCATCTCCCCCGCAACGAGAACGGCAAAGTGGTCGCCGGCGAGGTGCGCGATCTGGTCACCCGAATCCTCTCCGCGCAGCAGGGCCAGCAATGAACGCGGACACCATTCGCCGGGTCGCCATCGACGTCTTCGCTCGGCAGGGCTACCACGGCGCCAGCCTCCGCCAGATCGCCAAGATGAGCGAACTGACCCTCGGAACCCTGTACCACTACTACCCGAGCAAGCAAGACCTGCTGGCCGAGTTGATGAGTGATGCGCTGCAACCCCTGATCACCAGCGGGCACAAGGTCCGTGCCGAGTTCGCCGACGATCCGAGGCGACAGCTGTTCGAGGCGGTTCGCAACTTCGTGCTGATCACCCTGGAGGACCCGCAACGGGCGATCATCGCCGATGTCGAACTGCGTTCGCTGAGCGGCGACAACGCCATCCGCGCCGTCGCCCTACGCGATGAGTACGAGGGGATCATGCGAGCAATCGTCGCCGAGGGCGCGGACTCGGGGGCGTTCCATCCGGGCGATGTGAAGATGGCGACCTTCGCGGTGCTGGCGATCTGCAATCAACCCGCCTACTGGTTCAGCGAGCGCGGCGACCTGTCACGCGACAGCGTCGCCGAGGCCCAAGCCGCGCTGGCGGTTCGCCTGGTCGGGTGACACGGCAACACCCGCCTGGAGGTGTTGAGTACAGTCCGGCCGATGGAACAGATCGTCGACTTGTCGCATGTGATCGAGCACGAGATGGTCACGTATCCGGGGTTGCCGGGCCCGCTGATCAGCGACCATCTCAGCCGCGAGGCCTCACGCGCCGTCTACGCAACCGGCACGGAGTTCCACATCGGTCGAATCGAGATGGTTGCCAACACCGGCACCTACCTCGACACCCCCAGCCATCGATACCCAACCGGGTTCGACCTCGCCGGTCTGCCGATCGAACGAGTCTTCAACGTGCCCGGCCTCTGCGTCCGCGATTCGGGACCTGCGATCGGTGCTGAGCTGCTCGAGGGTCACGACCTCCGAGGGCGCGCAGTGCTCTTCTCCACGGGTTGGGATCGCCACTGGCGTACCGATCAATACGGCGCCGCCGACCACCCATTTCTCACGACCGAGGCCGCCGAAGCCCTGATCGCCGGTGGTGCGTTCGTCGCCGGCATCGACTCCGTCAACATCGACGACACCCGTGGTACGACTCGTCCGATCCACAGCATGCTGCTCGACGCCGGCATCCTGATCGTCGAGCACCTCACCCAGCTCGATGTATTGGTCGGACAACCCTTCCGGTTCTTTGCCGCGCCGCCCAAGGTTCGCGGAATGGGTACCTTCCCGGTTCGGGCAGTAGCGATCGTCGATTCGCAATAACGGAACGGGACGACTCTGTTGAAACCTTGAGCCCGCACGGCATCCTGAGGGCTGATGATGGCTCGTCTCATGGTCACCGGCGTGAACAAGCGCTACGGCTCGACGACGATTCTCAGCGACATCGATCTCACGGTCTCGTCCGGAGAAGTCGTTGCGCTCACGGGCGAGAACGGTGCCGGCAAGTCGACGCTGATGCGCATCTGTGCCGGCGTGCTGGCTGCCGATTCCGGCCGGGTGAGGGCGGATGCCCCGATCGGGTACTGCCCACAGGAAGCCGGGCTGTTCGAGTTGTTGACTGCCGACGAGCACCTCGTGATGTTCGGTCGAGGAGCCGGTCTGGGTAGGGAAGACGCGCTGGGTCGTGGACATCGCATCCTCGCCGAGTTCGGATACCCGATGCACGAGCGGGTAGTCGTGCGCGACCTATCGGGCGGGACACGCCAGAAGCTCAACTTGGCAATCGCCTTGCTCCCCGATCCCGCCGTGCTGCTCCTCGACGAGCCGTACCAAGGGTTCGACCGCGGCACCTACGTGAACTTCTGGGATCACTGCCGCGTCTGGCGCGAGCAGGGCATGGCCGTCGTCATCGTTACCCACATGCTCGCCGAGCTCGATCGGGTCGATCGTGTCATCGAGCTTCCGGCGCATCCATCCCGAGCACATGTTCGGCGGAGCGCATGAAGACGCTGAGCCGAATCGTGCTCATGGCCGAGATGCACGGTCGCGACCTCATCCGTCGCCATGTCGCGATCGGTCTGCTCATCGCCCTGCCACTCAGCTTCTACCTGGCCTCGGCCGGCGACGACGTGCACGCGCCGGTCACGGGTGGCATCGGCATGTCGTTTGCCGTGTCGGGCGCCGCGCTCTTCTCGATCATGTCGGCACGCGCCGTCGATCAGCGGCTGGTGCTCGCGGGCTACCGTCCGGTCGAACTGCTTCTCGGACGGGTGGGCTTCCTTGGTCCGCTGGCGCTCTCGATCGCGGCCGGCTTTGCGGTGCTGATGTCGCGCATGTCGCATCCGGTGCGGATCTGGGTGGTCGTGCTGGGACTTGCCGCTGTGGCTCTCCAAGCGGTGCCGTTCGGCCTGGCGATCGGTGCCGCAGTGCCACACGAGCTCGAAGGCACGCTGGCGCTCATTGGGGTGATCGGCGTTCAACTGGCGAGCCACTCCAACAGCGCCGCGACCAAGGTGCTGCCCTTCTACGGACCGAGGCGGCTCATCGAGGCCGGTCTGGTCGACCACGGCGCACTGCTCGTTCCAGGGTTGGTGACCGCCGCGTACGGGACTGCTCTCCTCATCGTTGCTCGAGTTCTGATCGCCCGGCGCGTCACCGTTCGCAGGCATGAGCCGATGAACTAGCGGGCCGAGCGCCCGAGTCGGGCCCAACGGGGGTGCATGGTCAGACCCGGATCGCGTTGCTCGTGATCCAACTGTCGCTGTCGCACCTTCAAGAGATCGGTGCGAGTGCAGATGCCCACCAGCATCCCGTCGGCGACGACCGGCACGTGCTCGACGGACTCGTCGAGCATCAGCCGCAGCGCCGTCTGCGCCCGGTCACCAGGGCCCACCGTCACGACATCCGCGCTGGCCAGCGACATGAGAGGTTCATCGTCGCCGCAGTCGTTGCCGAGGATGTCGCCGCGGCTGACGATGCCGGTCAGACGGTTCTCCTCGTCGACGACCGGGTACGCACCGTGTCCGCCGCTCGCGAACCGCGCCCGCGCCTCGCCGACGGTCGACGCCCGCGAAATGGTGACCACGACTGAGGTCATGATCTCAACGACCCGAGTGCTGGAGAACGGATCGACGCCGTAGTGGCGACCCACGTGGAGCCCTCGCCTGCGCAGCTTCTCGGTCATCAGGCTGTTGTCATTGACGGCGCTGTACACGATGTCGGCGAGCACCGTGGCAAGCATCAGTGGAAGCACGACGTCGTAGTCGCGAGTCAGTTCGAAGACGAACACGATCGCCGTGAACGTCGCCTGCGTCGCGGCGCCGAACGTCGCGGCCATGGCAACCAACGCAAACGCGCCGAGCGCGACATCGTGCCCGGGCAGCACGTGGTTCAGCCCGGAACCGACCACGAGACCGAATGATGAGCTGATCAGCAGGATCGGTGCGAGGGTGCCACCAGACGTGCCCGATCCGAGCGCCAGCCACCACGCCACCAGCTTGGCGACAGCGATCACGGCCACGGTGCGGATCGCCAACCTGGCGTCGAGCACGTCGCCGATCACGCCATATCCGACACCCAAGATGCGCGGAACGAACAGACCGATCGTCGCAAATCCCACTGCTCCGATGGCCGGATGCCAGAACTGCTTGACGGGCAGGCGGCGGTACAGATCCTCCACGAAGAACAAGCCACGACTGATGACGATGGCCAGCCCGCCGCACGCGATTCCCAGGATTGCGAAGGCCGGAAGTGCGTCGAGACCAGCGAATCCGTGCGACGAGACGCGGAACAACGGGCCGTTCCCGAACAGCGCCGAATGCATCCCGCCGGCGATCGATGTCGCTACGACGAGCGGCACGAAGGCGCGCGCCGAGAATTCGAAGAGCAGCAACTCGATCGCCAGCACGACGGCCGCGAGCGGCGCGCCGAACGTGGCGGCCATGCCGGCTGCGGCACCCGACGCCAGCAAGATCTTGCGCTCGGAAGGCGACACCGGGATGACCTGTCCCAACAAGGACCCGATCGACCCGCCGGTGACGATGATTGGCCCTTCTGCACCGAATGGAGCACCTGTGCCGATCGCGATCGCTGCCGAGATCGGCTTGAAGATCGCGGTGAGCGGTGCGATGCGGCTCTGCTTCGTCATCACCGCCTCCATCGCCTCGGGTATGCCGTGGCCGCGGATCACTGGCGCCAACTTGGCCATGAGGCTGACGACGATTGCCCCGATGACCGCGGCGAGCACGATCGTCCAACTCACGTGGAGCTCCATCATCGAGCGCTCGCGCAGCGACACGTGGTGGAACAGGGCGATGTTGGTGATGAGGCGAATCAGCCGGATCAGAACCCAAGCAGCGCCACCCCCAGCGACACCGATGACCACGGCCGCCAAACTCAGCAGGAGCAATCGGCGACTTGGCGTTCGAGAGATCACTCGAACAACATATCGTGCAACGATATATTGCCGCCTGAGTCAGCCAGCGGGGTTTGGTTCGCCGAGGCCGCGAGCCACACGTTCGATCGTCGGCGCCAAACGAGCGAGCTCCTGCAGGTGAGCAGCGGACAACTTCTCCAGCACCCGCAATCCGGATCTGGTGACCTTGAGCCGTACGATGCGCCGGTCGTCACCATCGACGGTGCGGGTCACGAATCCAGCCTGCTCGGCGCGGTCGACGAGCTCGACGAGGCTGTGGTGCTTCAACAGCAGCGAGTCGGCCACCTCACCGATCGTGGGTGCGGTCGCACCGTCGTGACCGCGGATCGCCAGCAGCAGCTGATGCTGCTGGGCAGTCAGTCCGGCCGCCGCGGCCTGCTCGTCGCTCCAGTGCAGGAACCTTCGCAGCGCTGTCCGGAACCTCAACAGGTCGCGATACTGCTGATCGTCGAGGTGGGCGGCTGCCATCGACAGACACTTGCCCAGCGCCGACGACCTGCGCAAGGCGTCCCCGTTCGTCCGCTGCCGGAACCCGTTCTTTTCGGTCCCAGACCCCATCACCGTGCTAGACGAAGCCGAGCTTTGACGTAACGTTCCCAGTGAGGACGCGTCGCAGCGCGTCGGGGGTTCAACGTCACGTCATCGAAAGGTTCGTCATGGCCACTGCAGGATCGATCTTGGGAAACGCCGTCCAGCGCCTGGAGGATCCAACCCTCCTCACGGGAGCGGGGAAGTACGTCGATGACATGGCACCGACGGGCACGCTCCACGTGTCGTTCGTCCGTTCCACCCAGGCGTACGCCAAGGTGCTCGGCGTCGACATCAGCGCTGCTGCGACCATGCCAGGGGTGAAGGCCGTGTATCACGCCGCCGGAAATGACCTCGGCATGCCTTCATTCAACGGGTTCCCGATGATGCCTCCGGAACTGAACCGCCCGATCTTCGCAAAGGACGTCGTCAGGTTCGTCGGCGACATCGTCGCCGCAGTAGTGGCCACCTCGAAGTCGGCTGCTACCGACGCCGCGGAGGCCGTCATCGTCGACTACGAAGCGATGACGCCGATCGTCACGCCGGCGCAGGGTCTCGCGCCCGATGCGCCGATCCTGTTCCCCGAGCACGGCTCGAACGTGTGCTTCGGCACGGAGCACGGCGCCGACGTCGACCCGTTCGAGGGCGCCGACGAGATCGCCGAAGTGACCATGATCAGCCAGCGGCTGGCGGGTGCACCGATGGAGACCAACGGCATCCTCGCCGAGCCCGGCGAGGAGCCCGGCCACTTGACCTGCTGGATCTCCCATCAGGCGCCGCACTCGGCTCACGGCGCGATCGCCGGCATGCTCGGGATGGAACCAGCCGACTTGCGGGTCATCTGTCCCTGGGTCGGCGGTGGGTTCGGCCCGAAGGCCGCGATGTACCCCGAGTACCTCGTTGCGGCCGCTGCCTGCCGTGCGCTCGGCGCCCCGGTGAAGTGGGCCGAGACGCGTAGCGAAGACATGATCTCGCTCGTCCACGGTCGCGACTACGTGATGACCGCCAAGCTCGGTGTGACGAAGGACGGCAAGATCACCGGCCTCGAGGGCGACGTCACCGCCAACGCCGGTGCGTACGCGGCGATCGGGGCGATCCTCCCGATGCTGACGCAGATGATGTGCGTCGGCGTGTACGACATCCAGAAGGTCAAGTTCGCCACCCGCACCGTCCTCACCAACACCACGACCGTCGGCGCCTACCGAGGCGCCGGCCGCCCGGAGGCCACGCAGCTCATCGAGCGGGTCATCGACGTCGCGGCGCGCAAGATCGGCATGGATCCCGCCGAGATCCGCCGCAAGAACTTCATCCAGCCCGGCGCATTCCCGCTGACCACCAACACCGGTGCCGCCTACGACTCGGGTGAATACGAGAAGGCGCTCGACGCGGCACTTGCCGCTGCTGGTTACAAAGAGCTCCGCGAAGAGCAGGCCCGTCGACGTGCGGCCAACGACCCGGTCGCACTCGGCATCGGTGTGTCGACCTATGTAGAAGTCACCGCACCGGTTGGTCTGCACATCGAGTTCGGCGCCGTCGAGGTTCACGACGACGGCTCGGCCAGCGTCTTTGCCGGCACCAGCGTTCACGGCCAGGGTCACCACACGGCGTTCGCCATGCTCGCCACTGAGGTGCTCGGGATCCCGATGGACAAGATCACGCTGGTCAACTCCGACACCGACCGCGTCCCCCGCGGCGCAGGCACGTTGGGCTCGAGGTCGCTGCAGACTGCCGGCTCGGCGATCTACGTCGCATCGAAGGAGGTGCTCGTCCGAGCACAGCGGATCGCTGCCCACCTGCTCGAGGCGGCCACTGAAGACATCGTCGCCGAAGGCGGCGCACTGCACGTGGCGGGAACCCCGTCGAAGTCGATCTCCTGGGCAGAACTGGCGGTCGCGTCGCGCGATGCCAGCAAGCTTCCCGCTGGGCTCGATCCCGAAGTGCTGCGTCACGAGCTCGACTTCGACGGCACCAACTCGACGTTCCCGTTCGGTGCACATGTCTCCGTCGTCGAGGTCGACACCGAGACCGGCAAGGTGGTCATGCGTCGTCACGTCGCCGTCGACGACTGCGGCCGCATCCTCAATCCCCTCTTGGTGTCGGGTCAGCAACACGGTGGGATCGCTCAGGGTGCTGCCCAGGCGATCTACGAATGGCTTCGCTACGACGAGGACGGCAACCCCGTCACCGCCACGTTCCTCGACTACACCGTGCCGTCGGCTGCAGAGCTCCCGAGCTTCGAGACGTCGAACACCCAGACCGACAGCCCGCGGAACCCACTTGGGGCCAAGGGCATCGGCGAGTCGGGAACCATCGGCTCGACTCCTGCCATTCACAACGCGGTCGTCGACGCACTGTCGCACCTCGGCGTGACCCACATGGACATGCTGTGCACCCCCGAGCGCGTCTGGGCCGCACTCAACGCCGTCTGAACCGCGAATGCTGGTGCAGATTCGGGCGTCCGACGCCCGATCCGGCGTCAGCGTTGGCTGCTAGAGCCCGAAGGCGTCGGCCATGCTTGGTGCGCCGGCGGCACTCCCCAGGCGCGTGCTCGCGCCCAACGCGTCTTCGGTGAACGCCAGCAGCGAGTAGTGGTCAAGCTCAGTTTCGACGCGGGTGCCGGGAACGATCGAAGGAGCGATGGCGAAGAATGGCGTCGTGCCGCCGCCCTCGCTCTCGTCGAACACAACGAACACCGCAGTACGGCCGTCGCGGTACGTCGCCGACGTGGTGATTGCGCCGACGACGCCGTTCAGCCACTTGTCACCGGTCGCCACCGGGCAATCGTGCATGTCGTTGCAGATATCGGGCGTGATCAACGAGAACGCCGGCAGTCCGCCGGCGAGGTCGGGGACGAACTGGTCGAAGGGGACGTTGTCGCCTTGACACGCGGCACGATCGTCGCCGACGACGTAGTACGCCGCGGGGTTGTGCTTCACCGCGTAGCGGCTGGTGGAGTGCAACGAGCAGTTGACCGGCATCGCCTCCTCGTAGCTCTTCGCCACCTTGCCGAGGGCGCGCACCTGACGAAAGATGTTGTCGACCTGCAACGAATGAGCTGAAGGGGAGTTGTCGTCGGCGACCCCCTGCGTACCACCGGAGGTTGCCGCCAGGTAGTTGGGAAGCGACGGATGGATCCCGTGGTCGATGTACCGCAGCGCGGTGCCGCACGATTGGGTGAGGCCTCGCAAGAACGGGGCGCTGCTCGAGTCGAGCACCGCGTTGAGGTTCTTGTTCTCCATCCAGATCCAGATCACATGGTCGTACGACGCAGGCGCGGCACCCGGCCGTCCGCAGGGTCCGGGCCAGTCGACGAGTGAGGTGGTGCTGGTCGTCACGTCGGGCGACGAAACGGCAGTCGTCGGGACTGTCGTACCACGAGTCGACGATGCCGGAGCGGTCGACGCATCAGTGGAGATCGAAGCGGGAGTGCCGGCCGAACATCCGGTCAGCGCGCACGCAACAAGGCAGACGATCGTGGCCTTCATGATTGCTCACAGCATGGCCGCTCATTCCAAGGCGCGGCGAGCAAGAACCGGAGGTTCGCGACCGCCGACCAACCATGCAACGGCACCGGCGACGATCGGAAGCCCGAAGACGACGACGGCCAGGTAGCCGATCGGCACTGGCGCGAGCGGCTTGAGGTTGTCCTGGTAGCCGCCGATCAGACCGATGTACCCACCCACCAGCCCGAGGAGCGAACCGAGCAGAGCGAGCGCCGCGGCAGTGGCGGCGGTGAGCATTCGCCGGGCCGAGCTGGTGGCGCCGGTCGCGGTCAACGTCTGCAGGTCACGCCCGGCCTCGCCGCGGATCAGTCCGATGGTCATGGCCAAGATGCCCAGGGCGAGGAGCATGCCGGCGGCAGTCGCGATCAAACGCGTCACGTAGAGGCCGCGCTTCGTGTTGCGGGCGACGACCGTCAAACCGGACCGAGCAGCGAGGTCCCGGGCATCGGCGCGTTGCTGGCTGGTGATCGCATGGTCGGCCTCGATGAACCATCCGGCACGCACGCGCACCCAACCATGGCTACGTAGCGCCGATTCGGTGAGGAAGGTCTTCGGCTGATCGGTGTAGCCGGGATCGCGAATGGTCTGAACAGCTGCCGCGGGCATGTCTTCAGGCCTGATCTTTATGGGCTCGATGTCGGCGAGTACGAGGTCACCGGTGGCAGACGTGATCACCTCGGCAGACGGATCGATGGTACTGATGTCGACACCAGCTCTGGCGAGGAACTCAGGCGTGGCGACATACAGCATGTCACCCCCAGACATCTCGATCCCGTTGGGGATGCGATGGGCGAGGCCGACGATGGGTTGCCCCGGTCGCCCGAGGGGATCGATGAGTGCCGGTGCGCCAGACGCGGCGATGGCTTCGGGTGAGGAAGTCGCCGCATCGAGGGGGTACACGACGGCTCCGCCGAGACCGGCCGCAAACTGGGCGATGGTGGATTCAAGTTGCGCGAGTTGAGCCGGCGTCTGTTCGGGGATGACCTGGTTGTCGCCGAGGCGGACGAGGAGCTGCCGATCCGACAAGTTGCCTCCAGTCGCCTTCGGCGTGGCCGCTGTCGAGACGATGATGGCGGTGAAGGCGATGCCGAGCCCGAGGCTGATGGCCGCCAGCGCAGCCGCGGCGCGGGCCTGATAGCGGGCGAGGTCGCGCATCGCCAGCCGGGCCGCGATGGGCAGCCGGTTCGTCGCCGCAGCGAGGGCACGGATCGCGATCGGGCAGAGAAACAGGATCCCGAGCACGATGGCGATCAGCCCGGCAATCACGGGGATGACCTTGGCGTGCCCGGTCTTGTCGATGCCGATGGCCAGGCACACGAAACCCATCGCCAAGAACACGACCGCAACAAGCGCAGAGCGATGGGCCCGCTTCGGCCGAGGTGGCCGGCCCGACAACGCGGTGACGACCGGAACTCGCGCCGTCGTGCGCGCCGGCCACCACGACGCCGCAGTGGTCGTCAAGAGCGCCAGCGCCACCCCGGCGACGAGGAGGAACCACGGGATGTCGCCGCGGTCGATGCGATGGTTGGCCATCGATTCCAAGCGTGAGCTCCATCCAAACCACGCGATCAACCCGATGCCGGTACCGACAACCGCAGACACCAGGCCGGCGAGCAGTCCGTGGGCGATCGTCACCAGTCGCAGCTGACGATTCGTCGCGCCCATCGCCGCGAGCATGCCGAACTGACGAAGGCGGCGCTGGGCGACGACGACGAAGGCGGCCGCGGCGACGAGCGACACGAGCAGCAATGCAACCGTGTCGAGGGCGAGTGTGCTGATCACGGCTGCTCCCCGATCGCTGGCACCACGGCTCTGGGAGAAGCCGGTGACTCCCTCCTTGGTCTGGAACTGCCGGATCGAGTTTGCCGACTGATGCAACACATCGTCGTGCCCGACAACGAGGAGGTCGACCGACTGCGTTGCCCGCCGATCACCCGGCAGCGTCAGGACGAACTCGTCGCCGAGATCGGTGGGGTTCTCGACCAACCCGACGACCGTCCACGAGTCGTTCTGGATCGCCAGCTTGCCCCCCACTGCGAGGCCGAATGTTGCGGCGACGCCGTTGGTCAGGGCGACCTCGCCCGGCTTGATCGGGTAGCGACCGGCGTCCAAGGCGAGCAGCGGAGCGCTCAACGAACCCTGTGGATCCTCAGCGCGAAGGTCGACCGACTCAACGGATCCGGGAACTGGGAGCTGCGCGTGCCAGATCGTTTCCGTAGGTGCGTACTTGGTGGTGAGGTCGGCGGCCACGGAAGTCAGCAGCCCGGCGTCGGGACTGGCGAGCGTGATCCGGTGGTCGGCGTTGCCGACGTTGGCCGAGATCGGCGACGCGATGTTGTAGGCGGCGATCGCCGAAAAGACTGCCGCTGCGACCGTGAGGCTGAGCAGCACGAGCACGACAACCTGTTGCCGCCACTCACGTCGGAACATCCGCCACGCCCACCGTACAACCGCACGGCGACCGGCAACGCCTCCGCCGCCTCGACTGGCACCACCTCGACCGGCCCCGGCTCGCCTCAGCGCGTAGCCGGCGTCGAGCGCCGTCACGAGCTCGGCCCTGGAACGAGCAGCGATTCGGCGCTCGCGGGTCGTGCTGTTTGATCGACGATCCGGCCATCGCGAAGGAACACCACTCGATCGGCCCACGACGCCAGCTGCGCGTCATGGGTGACGATGATGCCGGCGACGCCACCTTCTGCGGCGGAGCGCAGCAACCGCATCACCGCCTCGCCGTTTGCCGAGTCGAGTGCACCCGTCGGCTCATCCGCCAGCAGCACATGACGATCACCGACCAGGGCCCTGGCAATCGCGACGCGCTGCCGCTCGCCGCCCGACAGCTCGTCGGGAAAGCGATCTGCGTGGCCGTCGAGGCCGAGTGCCACGAGCGCCTGGAGACCGAGGACACGCGCAGCTTTCGAGCCGATGCCGTCGAGTTCGAGCGGCAAGGTCACGTTCTCGGCCGCGGTGAGACCGGCCAGCAGGTTGAAGTCTTGGAACACGTATCCGATCGAGCGCCGACGCAGGCGCGCTCGGTCGTTGCGAGACATCGCCGACAATAGGAGACCATCGATCAGCACCTCCCCATCGCTCGGATCCTCGAGGCTGCCGGCGATCGTCAGCAACGTGCTCTTGCCCGAGCCACTCGGCCCCATCACCGCCACCAGCTCACCGGTGCCGACGGTCAGATCGATGTCGCGCAGGGCATGCACCTCGGCGGCACCCGACCCGTAGACCTTCGACACGCCTCGGAGCTCGATCACGCCCGTCATCCCCACACCGTTGCCTTTCGTGCTGACCGCGGCGACGACACGGCGACCTCATCGGGTTTACGGACCGGCCGGCGCTTCAACCGAGAATCGGCCGCATCGAGCCAGCGCACCACGGCGTCGAGGCGGAACAACTCTGCGTCGGCCACCAGGGCCAGCTCCAGATCGTCGTCGGTGGCTCGTGCCTTGATCTGCGTGCAGTGCTGCATCGCCTCGACGAAATGGCGGCGATGGACCTGCAAGACCTCGTGCAGGTCCACCCCTGGCAAGCGCAGGCTCACCAGCACTTTGATGATCAACTCGTCTCGCGGGGGCAGCGCGGTGTCGGGAGGCGTGTGCAGCCAGGTGGCGAGCTCCGTCGCGCCTGCAGCAGTGATGCGATACCGCTTCTGCGATCCGTCGGCGCCCTCCTCGTCGGACTCGACCAGCCCGTCGCGCTCCAAGCGCTGCAGGGTGGTGTACACCTGCCCGACGTTCAGCGGCCAGACCTCACCCGTTCGCGCCTCGAACTCTTGACGCAAGCGGAGCCCGAACGTCGGACCCTCGCTCAACAGGGCCAACAGGGCGTGCGGAACACTCATTGCCGACTACTCATTGAAAGGGTCGTTCGCTTCAGCATACTCCGTAGTATACGCAGTATCTTCGAGGAAGGCAAGACGCCCCGCCACCGAGTAGCCGGCGTTTCGGCGGGACCGACCTCCTCGGTGAAGAGGAACCCTCCATACTGTGCGAGATGAAGGAGAAGTTCGGGCTGTCGTTCAACACGTTCATGAGAATCGTGATGACGCCGATCCTTGCCGGGCCCCGACACTGCCGAGTCGTGCTGACCGCCGACCGGCTCGACGTGAAGATGGGACTGGGTGCGTGGGCGTTCTCAGCCGCCGTTCCGCGGTCGTCGATCATCGGCGTCAAGCGGGTGACCGGCCCGGTCTTGGGGTGGGGCGCGCACGGTTGGCGAGGACACTGGCTGATCAACGGCTCCAGCCGGGGGCTGGTCCGGGTGACGATCGATCCGGCAGGCCGCGGTCGTTGCCTGGTGGCGCCGATCAAGGTCAAACAGCTGACGCTGAGCCTCAAAGAGCCCGACCAGTTCGTCGCGGCCCTCAGCTGACGACCTGTCAGCCGCGTTCCTCGTCGTCGAGATCCTCGGGAACGATCCGATGTTGATCGACCCAGTCGGCAGGATCTGCTTCGACCGGCGGCACGTCGCTGTCGGGCAACGAGGCGATCAGGTTGTCTGGGTCGATGTCGGCAGGCACGTACTCTTCCTCGATCGGCGACTGGTCACTCATGGCTCCGCTCCGTTCGTTCGATGAGCTGACGAACGCCCGTTCAGGGCGCCTGCCAGGCCGGCGAGTGCAGTCTCGTCGACGCTGTAGTCGATCCACCGACCACGCCGTGCGCCTACGATCAGACCGGCTTCACGCAACACTTTGAGATGATGTGACAACAGTGTTGGTGAGACGGAAACGGCATCGGCGAGCCGGCGAGCATAGCACGTAGAACTGCGCAGTTCGCCCACGATCGCCCATCGCACCGGATCTCCAAGTGCCTTGAACTGATCAACCGTCGTTGGCGCTTTCACGACTGCATTGTGCGGCCGGCAGACCCGAACATGTAGAGCACATGGTCAGGTGGGTCCAGAGGACAAGGTCCCCTTTCACCTGCATGAATGCGTCGCCGGGCATGCCCCGACTCGTTGCACTCGCAGACTCCCCCCGTGCGATGACAGGTCCTTCGACCCTATTGAACACAACACCCGCGGCGTTGGATGAATTGGTGAGTCAGCGTGTGATCGTTCTCGGTGGCGGTACCGGTGGCACCCTTGTCGCCAATCGTCTGCGCCGGATCTTCGATGCCGAGGAGCTCGAAATCCTCGTGGTCGATCAGGATGATCGGCACGTCTATCAACCTGGCCTGCTGTTCGTACCGTTCGGGTTGAGCCATACAGACGACATCGTCCGGCCACGGTCCCAGCAACTGTCGCACGACATCGGCTTCGTCGAGGCGGCGGTCGACGGGGTCGACATCCAGGCGAACTCGGTGAACCTCGTCGACGGTAGGACCCTCGACTACGACGTGCTCGTCGTTGCCTCAGGTGCGGTCCTGCTGCCGGAGGAAACGCAGGGTTTGACCGGCCCCGGATGGATGGAGCGGGTCTTCACGTTCTACTCGCCGGAAGGCGCGGCCGCGCTGGAGGGCGCGCTGGCCAAGTTCGACGGTGGCCGCCTCGTCGTCAACGTCGTCGACATGCCGATCAAGTGTCCCGTTGCCCCACTCGAGTTCTACTTCCTTGCCGACTGGTACTTCCGCGAACGCGGCATACGCGATCGTGTCTCACTCACCTATGTCACGCCGCTCGACGCGGCCTTCACCAAGCCGATCGCGTCACGACAGCTCGGCGGCATGCGCGAAGAGAAGGACATCGAACTGGTCACTGAGTTCAACACCGGCGAGGTCGACGGCGAGGGCGGCCGGCTCGTGGCGTATGACGGCCGCGAGGTCCCGTTCGATCTTGGAGTCGTCGTGCCGTTGCACGGTGGAGCCGAGTACATCGGTCGCTCGCCGGGCCTCGGCGACGCGTTGAACTTCGTGCCGACGGATGAGCACACCCTGCAATCCCGGACCGCACCCAACATCTTCGTCATCGGCGACGCCGCCAACGTGCCCGCCTCCAAGGCTGGCTCGGTCACCCACTTCGAAGGCGAAACGGTCGTCGCCAACATCCGCCACTTCCTGGCCGACGAACCACTCGTCGACAACTTCGACGGCCACGCCAACTGCTTCATCGAGACGGGCTTCGGCAAGGCGCTGTTGATCGACTTCAACTACGACACCGAGCCGCTCCCGGGCCATTTCCCTGGCCGCGTTGGCTTGCCGCTGCTGAAGGAGTCGCGGCTCAACCACCTCGGCAAGTTGATGTTGCAGTGGTTCTACTGGCACAGCCTCCTGCCCGGGCGAGACATCCCCGGAATGGGGTCGGCCATGCCGACCGCTGGCAAGCCGCGCGAACTCATCCGCAAGTGAAAGGACTGATCCATGTCCACCGCAACCATCGCCGACACCCCCGTCGAACTCAATGACGAAGGGTTCTTCGTCAACCCCGAACAATGGACCGAATCCATGGCGGACGAGCTCGCCCGGCGTGAAGGCATCGACGAACTGACCTCTGCGCATTGGACGGTCATCCGTTTCATGCGGTCCGAGTACTTCGACAAGGGCACCGGCCCGACAGTGCGTGTTCTCGGCAAGTCATCGGGCATATCGGTCAAGGAGTTGTACCAACTGTTCCCGAAGGGCCCTGCGAAGGTCGCCGCGCGAATCGCCGGGATCCCAAAGCCACGCGGCTGCATCTGACAAGGAGCTCATCATGACTGACGCCATCACGAAGGTTTCGATCATCATCTCGAAGGGTTCGCTCGACGGGGTGTACCCGGGACTCATCATGGCCAACGGCGCCCGCGCAGAGGGCATCGAGGCCAATCTGTTCTTCACGTTCTTCGGCCTCGATGCGATCCACAAGGCCCGCCATGAGCACATCAAGATGGCGACAGTCGGCAACCCCGGACTGCACATGCCGACGATGCTCGGCGGGATCCCAGGGATCTCGACCGCGCTCACTCATTTCATGAACCACAAGATGGAAAAGCTCGACATTCCGTCCATCCCCGAGTTCATCGAGATGATCGCCGACACCGGTGCCGGCCTGTTCGCCTGCAAGGCGTCGGTCGACCTGTTCGGGCTGGAGAAGAACGACCTCATTCCACAAGTGCAAGACATCATCACGGTCGGTGAGTTCTACGAGAAGGCTGCGGGCGGGCAGATCATCTTCACCTGATCACCATCGATCCAAACCAATGGAGGAAATACCCATGAAGGCACTCGTCTACCACGGTCCCGACCAGAAAGCCTGGGAGGAAGTTCCGAAACCAACTCTTCAGGCAGACACCGATGCGATCATCAGGGTCGATGCCACAACGATCTGCGGCACTGACCTCCACATCATGAAGGGCGACGTTCCGGCTGTGACCGACGGACGCATCCTCGGCCATGAAGCCGTCGGAACGGTCGAGGAAGTCGGTGCGGGCGTGAAGAACACCAAGGTCGGCGACAAGGTCCTCGTCTCGTGCATCACCGCGTGCGGCACATGCCGCTTCTGTCGCGAGGGTCGCTCCGGTCAATGCCTGGGCGGCGGCGGCTGGATCCTCGGTCACAAGATCGATGGCACCCAGGCCGAGTACGTGCGGGTGCCATTTGCCGACACCTCCACCTACCAGGCCCCGGCCGGCGTATCAGACGAAGAGTTGCTGATGCTCGCCGACATCCTTCCGACGGGATACGAAGTCGGCGTCCTCAACGGTGCCGTCCGACCCGGTGACGTCGTCGCCGTCGTCGGCGCCGGCCCGATCGGCCTCGCGGCAATCATGGGCGCGCGGCTGTTCAGCCCGAGTCACATCATCGCCATCGACAAGGCCGACAGCCGCCTCGAGGCTGCCAAGCAGTTCGGCGCGGACATCGTGGTCAACAACAGTCGGGAAGATCCGCTGGCAGTTGTTCACGGTCTCACTGGTGGTCTGGGCGCGGACACGGCGATCGAAGCAGTCGGTGTACCCGCCACCTTCGAACTGGCCGCCGAGCTGATCCGGCCCGGTGGACGAGTGGCCAACATCGGAGTCCACGGCGAGCCGGTCACCTTGCACCTCGAGACGTTGTGGATCAAGGACGTGACCATCACCACCGGTCTCGTCGACGCCTACTCGACGCCGACGTTGCTGAAGCTCATCAGCAGCGGACAGGTAACTCCCGGCAAGTTCGTCACCCACCACTTCCACCTCGATGGCTTCATCGAGGCCTACGACGTGTTCGGTCGCGCGGCTGACACCGGTGCGCTGAAGGTCGTTCTCACTCGGGCGTAGTCCTCCGAGTCATATCGCCCGAGAGGGCCTATCGATCAGTCGATCACCGGCAGATCTCGCAAGCTGTCACACAGCTCTCGACGTCCGCGCTCAAAGGCGGCGCGGGCTGACGGAACCGACTGATCGGTGGGAAACGCCTCGACGATCTCGTCGAACAGGGATTGGATCTCATCCTTGAACTCGCCGTGCGAGAGGATGTACGGAAGGTTGTCGCGAATGCCGCGAACCACGGCACGCCCGACCTCGATGGGATCCATGGCCCCTTCCATCGAGTTGAACAGCACGTCCGGGTCACCCTCGCTGGCCATCGGCTTCGCATCGGGGTCTTCACGGTCGGGCGCGTCGAGGATTCGGGTGCGGGTGAGCCCAGGACAAAGCACCGACACGCCGATGCCCTCCGGAGCCAGGCTGAGCCGAAGCGACTCGCTGAGGCCACGCACGGCGAACTTCGCCGTGGTGTACGCGCCGCCCTCGTAGGGCAGCGCGGTGATTCCGGCGATCGACGA
Source organism: Ilumatobacteraceae bacterium (assembly GCA_025358075.1). Classification (GTDB taxonomy): domain Bacteria; phylum Actinomycetota; class Acidimicrobiia; order Acidimicrobiales; family Ilumatobacteraceae; genus JAENVT01. Next base: position 8,793 of record JANYKU010000003.1, on the reverse strand, counting down.
GGTGTTGACGATGTGCCCACCACTGCGGTGCTCGCGTATCAGCGGTACGAACGTCTTGACCACGTTCACTGCCCCGCCGAGGTTCACGGCCATTGCGCGGTCCCAATCGGCGAAGCTCGGATCGGCCACGGCACCACCTCCAGCGATGCCAGCGTTGTTGCACAAGACGTGGACCGAGCCGAACGCGGTGACTGCCGCTTCAGCGGCAGCAGCGACTGAGGCACGGTCGGTGACGTCGACGTGGACGAACACGACATTGGCTCCTGCCAACTCCTCGCCGGCCGATGCCATGTGCGCCGCGTTGACGTCACCGATCACGACGTTCATGCCTTCCGACAGGAGCGCCTTGCTGATGCCAAGGCCGATGCCGCTGGCACCTCCCGCGACGAATGCGGTCTTGCCAACGAAGTTCCTCACATCACGACCCTTTCTCGGCCATCGCTTCGCGCAGCGATCGGCGCTCACCGTATCGATCAAGGTCGACTCAGGTCATCATCGAATACATCAGTCGCACACCTCCCCCAGATCTGGGCGCCAACGAACGCTTCGAACCAGGGGCGGTGAAGTCAGTGTGGCGTCCAGATCGTGCGCCACGAGCAAGATCCCGACTCTCCAGCGATCCGGCTATGCGTCTTCGGCCGTCCGAAGCTCTCCCGACGAGACCGGCACGACCTCGGCCAACACGACCGATGCTTGCGCTGAAACTCCGTCATCCGGCGCGCCGGCCAGCACTCGCGGGGGACGCGTTGCGAGCCAGCAGCCGGCGAGCACCAGCACAAATCCAACAATGGTGGCCACCGTGATCAGCTCGTCGAGGAACACTGCGCCGAGCGCCACGGCCACCACCGGATTGGCAAACGTGATGAGGCCGGCACGAGCCGGTCCGGCCTCTTCGATCAACTTGAAGAACACCACGAATGCCAGGCCGGTACAGATGAACGCCAACCCCAGCACGGCCAGGATCACGTTGATACGAGGCGCGTGGCTGGGGAGTGACACGGCGGCGATCGGTGCGTAGATGACGGTCACGATGGCGAGCGAAACGGCGATGACGCCGACCGAGGCGACATCGGCCAGCTTGCGGGAGGCGATGAAGGGCGCCGTGGCGTAGCACACGCAGACGACGAGTACTTCGGCCACGCTCCACCATGGCGGTGCGTTGTTGCTCGTGAGGTCGCGTGCGACGAGCAGCGCAACCCCGCCGAGGCCCAAGGCGATGCCGATGATTCGCACCAACCGCAGCGCATTGCGGTCGCCGAGGAGGAACGCAGCAATGGTCCCGACGATGGGAACCGATGCGACGATCAACGCGGTCAGTCCGGACGCGAGGTGTCGTTCCGCGGTCGTGAGCAGGATCCACGGGATGGCCATCTCGATGATGGCGAATGCCAGAACCGGCCGCCATCGTCGGAGCGCCGGCCGAATTCCCCCCGTGCGCGCGGCCATCGTGAGCAGCACGATCGCAGCCAGTGTCGTGCGACCGAACACCACGACCGGCGGCTGGAGCTCCTTGACCGCCACGCGGATCAGGAAGTACGGGATTCCCCAGATCACCGCCATCGCGCCGAACAGCAGCCACCCTCGCTTGGTCACTCGAAGATCCTCGGCCAACGCGGCGACCCAATGCAATCGCAATTCCTCATCGAGTCGAGCTGCGGGCGCGATGAACGTGTGGTCAATCGCGATCGACCCCGATGGACTGCGCTCCGTGCCAGACCCGGCCGGACACCGCCCCGTCGACCGACAACACGACGCCACTGACATCGCCGACCCGCACGGCGACGACGTTGCCGGCGCGAACGAGTTCCACCTCGCCGAGCGGTGCGCATTGAACCCATTCCTCGCGAAACCGTCCGGGGGCATCCTCGATCATCAACAGTGGGTCATCCCTGGAAACGAACAACCCCGATGCGGCCGCGCGGTCGGTGCGCGGAACGAGCCCCTCAGAGTCGAGCTCGACATGCCAACGCGCTTCACCGTCGGCGATCTCGAACATGCCGGCGAACGCGCGAGTCGACGAGTACGGCAACCCGTTGTGCTCGTGGCCGGGCAACGTGACCCTGACATCGACGAACGCGTGCTCGGTCTGGATCCACCACGCCTCGCACGGCTCGGTTGGATCGCCACCCGGCACGACGATCGAACGGCGACGCCACGCGCCGACGAACCACGACCGAGCCGGGCCGCTCATGCCTTTGCTGTGGCGGCTGAATCGAAGAGGTGGCGTAGCACGCGGCGGAAGAGGATCGCGTTTGCATCGGATCGCACGTGGAGATCCTGCGCGCCGCCGATCGGCATGCCTCGACGACGCAGCGCGGCGGTGATCCACACATCTTCCTGCTGGACGATCTCTTCCTGGGCGAGCAGCTCGGCGAGCACGTCGGTCGCCGTTTCTGGAACGCGCACCATGAAGAACAACCGTGTGCGCCGCTCGTCGATCGGTTGGACGGCCTGGAAGAACGACTGTCGTAGCGCACCATCGGGCTCTTCGCTGCGCAAGAGAACGGTGAAGGGCGCGGCAAACGTGTACCGCAACCATCCCTCGGTCGACTCGTGGTCGTCGTTCAACTTGCGCAGCACGCTCGAGAAGCCGAGGTCGTGTTGCTCGACGACCTCGTGCCCGCCGATCAACGGATTGCGGTCGCCGAGCGAACCGTGCAAGAACGGAAAGTGGCTGGCGTCGAGCAGGTTGTCGGTCTGGTACGCGGCCAGCACGTGGCTGGTGTGCGCGGTTGGCGCGAACGCTCCCAGGCTCTTGTCGTCGCCATCGGACCACACGGGGATCGGCGTGCGTGGAGGCTCCAACGCCACCCAGACGATGCCGTACTGCTCGCACACCGCAGCGGGTGGGGTGAGGCGCGCCCGAGACGGAATGGGCGATCCAGCACCCAGAGCCGGAACGCAGGTGGCGGAGCCGTCGAAACCGAACCGCCAACCGTGATAGGCGCAGACGAGCTCGGCACCCTCGACGCGCCCGAAGCTCAGGGGCGCGCCGCGGTGCGGGCACTCATCGGCGAACGCAGCGATCTCGCCGGAAGGGCGTCGCACGACGACCAGCGGTTCGCCGAGCAGCGTGACGCCGAGCGGAGTGTCGGCGACCTCGTACGACCAGGCGACAGGATGCCAGAACGCTCGAAACTCGGAGTGAAGGTTGCCCACCAGCACGGTCATTCCTCACGACCGTACTCGGCCGATAGCGAGTGCTGCCCGCCCGCCGAGGCGTCAGTTGGTCTGAGCCTGTCCGATGAGGTTGCGGTGCACGGCGAAGGCCGCGGCCTCGGCCCGGTTGGCGCATCCCAACTTCTGCAGGATCGAGCGCACGTGATTGGCGGCCGTGTGCTGACTGATGAACAACCGCTCGCCGATCTCCCTGTTCGAACAGCCCTCGGCGATGAGGCGAAGAACTTCCAGCTCACGATGCGACAGTCCTTCTCGATCACTGAGGGAGGGAGACGGCGCGGCGATGCGAGCACGAAGCGACGAGGCCCGCTCGGCCAGCGCGTTCATGCCGAGAGCGACAGCAACGGCATGGGCCTCTCCCACCATCGCATCGGCCTTGGCGAAGTCACTCCGAGCCGCGGCGAGGACCGCCCAGTCGTATTGGACGTGCGCTCTCCACACCGGCGAAGCGCTGCGGTCGGCGAGTGCCAACGCCGCGCGGAAATGGCCCTCGGCCTCGTTGGTCAATCCCACCAGGCGGGCCAGCCCGCCGCGCAGTCGGTCGGCCGGCCCGAAGCAGATCGTCATCGCCACCATCAGATTGCGACCGGCGTATGCGTCCAGTTCGCGCAGTAGCACGGCGGCGTGCTTCTCGTCTCCGCAGGCGATGCATGCCTCGGCCAAGAAGGTGAGGCAGGCCGGCCAGACGGAGTCGCGTGGAATCGAGGCGAACTCATCGGGCGACAGCGCGTCGAGCTCACGAATCGACTCCTCGAGCATGCCGAGCTCGGCGTAGAGCACGGTGAGGCCAGGACGCCAGACTGCTTCCTCTCCGTGATGCTCGGAGAGAAACCGCATGAGCGGCAGCACCTCTGCCAGACGGCCCTGCTCGCGACGAATAGCAAACATCTGCAAGCCGTACACGCCGGCGTCGAACACGATGTTGCTCGAGTCGCCAACTTCGTGGGCGCGTTCGGCCGCCTGCTCGGCCTCGTCGAACCTTCCCGCGGCGAGTGCCAGCACCGCCTCGTACACATGGCCCATGTACTGGAACATCAAGAAGCGACCGCGTTCGGCCATCAGCCGATGCTGCACGAGGACGTCAGCGGCTTCTCCGAGGCGACCGAGCTCCATCAAGCCTCTACACATGTTGCCGGTTGCGTAGACGGCGCTCCAATGGTCTCCGACCTGCAGCGCGACATCACGGAGCTCGGTGCTCGCGTCGACGAGTCGCGACGGCTCCGACGACACGATGGTCGTGGCTTGAAGCGCAGCGATGACGCAGCCCAGGTCGCCGACCGCTCTGGCCATCGCCAGAGCCAGCTCGCAGGCATCGACGGCAGCGTCGTGGTCACCCGACAGCGACAGACTTCGAGCCAGCGAGGCCTGGAGCCGAGCGCGCAGCGGGCCCGGCTGATCACCGACGAGACCGATCGCCTCGGAAACCATCAGCACTGCCGGAGCTCCCGGTGCCCCGCGCTGGTGGACGCACTCCTCGTATCCGAGCGCGGCATGAGCCATCAGTTCGGCCCAGCTCTCGCGTTGCGCAGTGTCGAATGCCCGTTGATAGGTGCCCTGTGCCGCGGACGAGAAACCTCGACGCGTCTGGACCAGGCCGAGATCGATCAGCACCTCGGTCGCCTCAACGCTCTCGACGGGCAGGAGTTGAAGCACTGCTTCGAACTGCGAGATGGCCTCGTCGTAGGCCACCGAGCTTCGGGCCTGCTCGGCGGCGAGGCGCCCGTAGCGGATACCCCGTTCGATGCCCCCGACCGCGGTCGCTGCGCTGAAGTGGTAGGCGAGCTCGGCGAAGACCGACCGAGGATCTGCTTCGTACACCTGCTCGAGGGCCTCGGCGATTCGGAGATGCAGACGAGCCCGTGCCGACGACGACAGCACCTGTTCGACCGTGTCTCGTACAAGGGCGTGAGTGAACTGATAGGTGGGGAGATGACCGCCGACCTCGACGAGGAAGCCGGTGTTGACGAGCTCGTCGAGACCGGCGCCGACGTCATCGACACTCATGTCCGCGGCAAGAGACAACACGCGGAACTCCACACGTTGACCGGCCACGGCCGCCAACTCCACGGGTCGCCGCGCCCGCCGGGACAGTCTGGCCATGCGCGCGGCAACGACATCTCTGACGCTGTCTGGCGCCCCGACGCCGGCGACGTCTCGGCGAACGAACCACCGATCGTTCCGGCGGGCGACGACTCCCTGTTGGACGAGTTGGCGCCACAACTCCCCGAGGAAGAAGGCGTTCCCTCCGCTGCGATCTCGAGCGACTGCGGCCAGACGACGGAGATCCCCGTCGAGCTCTTGGCCGAGGGCACCGGCCACGAACTGCTCGACGCTGATCGCGTCGAGGCCGCCCAACCGCACGCGGCTGACGCTCTCGCTTCGTTGCAGATCGACGAGGCATTCGGCCAGCGGGTCGGTCAGCTCGGCTGCAGCATCGCGAAAGGTGGCGATGATCATCAGGCGGGCGGCCGAGCCGGCTCGAACCAAGTGCCGGAGGAGCTCCAGCGTCGGTCGGCCTGCCCAGTGGAGGTCGTCGAGGAGGAGGACCATCGGCACCGCCTGCGCGGCGTTGGCCAGCACCCGATCGACCGCCGAGAACAGCAGGTATCGCTCGGTCTCGGGATCTGCCGCCGGAGACCTCGACAATCCGGGCAGCAGCCGTTCGAGCTGCGGCAGGAGGACGAGGAGGTCACCGAGATCACGACCACTGTTCTGCGGACGGCCGAAGCCGGGAAGGGAACGAAGCAGGTGATCAAGGGCATGAACCCACGGCTGGTACGGAAGGGCGAGCTCGGCATCGCAGGTTCCGAGCAGTACGATCGCCCCGGCCTCGTGACACCGACGGGCGAAGTCGGCGGCCAAACGGGTCTTGCCGGCACCGGCTTCGCCGCCGATCAGCACGACTTCACGAGAGCCGTCACGGACGCGATTCCACGCCTCGTCGAGGAGGTGCCATTCCGCTTCCCGACCCACCAACGGTTGGCGCGCGGCCGCAGCGATCCCGGCCGGCAGCGGTACAAGAGGGTGCCCGAGGCGATCGGCGACCTCGACAACCGCCTCGATGGGCTGCCAATCGACGGCAAACGCTTCGACCGGCTCGTCGAGGCCATCGATCTCGACGGCGCCGACTGGCACGTAGCCATTGGCCGCCGCGCCCCCAACAAGCCAGCGCACGACGTTGTTCGCCAAGATCTGCCCCGGCTCGGCCCGAGCGAGCAGGCCGGCGGCGGTCCCGACAGCGGAGCCGGTACACACGCCATCGCCCCACTCCACGTCACCGGTGGCCAGGCCGATGCGGATCGGCGAGGCATCGGCCGCAGACGCGGCGACCCGCTGCATCTCCACGGCGGCGGCCACGGCGGCCGAGGCACTGTCGAACGCGATCAGCGCCATCTCCGCATTCGCATTCACATCGACCCCTGAGCGGGCGCGCGCCAGTTCGGTGAACCATTTCCCGCGCTCGGCCGGCGCGACGTCGGTGCACAGCACCGTCGAAGTCCGATTCTGGGCTGGGTTCACACGTCCTCCTAGTCAGATCTGACTACCAACCGCGGGACGAGTCAACGAAATAAGGCGCACAGAAGGCAAAACATGGTCATGACAGGCAGTTCCAGAATCTCTACAGTCATCGTGACGACGACGTGAGACCTCCTGCCGGGCCCGGCGGGAGGGTTCACGACAGAAGCAGGAGATGATCCATGGCCCTCTTCGTGATCGAACGAAACTTCGCCGAACAGCTCGATGTCGATGGCTTGGATCGTGCCGGTATCAAGCTGGTGAACGACGACGTGGGGATCCGCTGGGTCTACTCGTTCTTGTCCGCCGACAAGAAGAAGACGTACTGCCTCTACGAAGCCCCCAACCCGGAGGCCATCATCGAAGCAGCCGCTCGTCTCGGCATTCCTGCAGATGTCATCGTCGCCGTCGAGCAGATCGGGCCCGTCCCGGTCGCATGAAATGAATCGTCGTCGTCAACGACACCATCCTGAAACCTCGCACTGGAAAGAACAATGACGACAACCACGACAACAACCGACCTCCTCACCGACGAGATGATGGCGAGGTTCGATAGCCGAGCCCCGATCTACGACCGAGAGAACCGATTCTTCGACGAGGATTGGGACGAACTTCGACAGTCCGGCTACCTGCTGGCCGCGGTGCCGACCGAATTCGGCGGCCACGGCCTCGGGCTCGACGCCATGGCTCGCCTGCAAGGTCGCCTCGCCTACTACGCGCCGGCGACCGCCGTCGCAGTCAACATGCACCTGTACTGGACAGGAGTCGCCGCCGACCTGCTCCGCTCCGGCGACACGTCGTGCCGCTGGTTGCTGGAACGAGCCGCTGAGGGCGAGGTGTTCGCTGCGATTCACGGAGAAGCCGGCAACGACATCCCGCTGCTGCTCTCGTCGTCGAAGGCCGAGAAGGTTCCGGGTGGCTGGGAGATCACCGGCCACAAGATCTTCGGCAGCCTCTCGCCGGTGTGGACACTTGCCGGCTTCCACGCGATGGACACCTCCGATCCGACGAATCCGAAGATCGTTCACGGATTCCTGCCGCGCACGTCGGCCGGCTACGAGATCATCGAGACCTGGGACACCATCGGCATGCGTGCGACGCAGAGCCACGACACCGTGCTGGATCGTGCGTTCGTGCCCGATGAGAACATCGTGCTGGTCTGCCCGGCCGGCTTCGCCGGCGCCGGCATGTTCCAGGTCGCGGTGTTCGCCTGGGCACTGATGGGGTTCTCCGCCGTCTACCTCGGCGCTGCCCGGCGGGCGTTCGACATCACGATCGATCGCATGCCAAAACGCACATCCGTCGCCCTCACCAACTCGATGGCTCACCACCCCGAGGTGCAACACAACGTGTCGGAGATGCGCATTGCCCTCGACGCCAGCGAGGCGTTGCTGGATCGAGTCTGCGGCGACTGGGCGACTGGCGTCGCTCACGCTGACTGGCCCGTGCGCTTGATCGGCGCGCGCCACTTCATCATCAACAGCGCCTACGACATCGCCGACCGGGCCATGGATCTGTCGGGCGGCAGTGCGGCGTTCAAGGGCAACCGCCTCGAGCAGATCTTCCGCGACGTGCGGATGGGTCGGTTCCACCCGGGCAACACCTTGCTCGCCCACGAACTGGTGGCCAAGCTGTGCCTCGGGCTCAACCCCGACGACCCGCAGCGCTGGGGGTGACCCTTAGCGGTCAGTAACGGTCGTTCGAACGCTTCTTCGGCGGCGCCTTGAACGGCGCTTCGATGAGCGTTTCGAACTGGGCGTCATCGGGCTGCTTCGGCTCGTTCAAACGCTGGAGGTAGGTCTTCAGCGCGGCGCGAGCGGTGGTGACGTGCTCGCCCTTCGCGCCGACCGAGCGAGCCAGCGCATCTTTGGCCTTGGCGACCCGGTCGCGGCGGGTTGCCTTCTCCTCCTCGGAGATCACACGTTTGGGTTTGTCGGCCGCCGACGCGGTGCGTCGGGCTTCCATCTCCTGGAGCGGTGTGAGCTTGGGGGTGGCCATCGAACGTGTCCTTCTTCTCGGGGGTGATGCGACGATACACGAAGTGCGGCGAACCCATGCCGTGCGCGCAGGAGTGGGGAAGAGCTTTCGCTCTTCCCC
>JANYKU010000175.1 GCA_025358075.1 Ilumatobacteraceae bacterium | reverse complement strand
GCCGCCGCCGCCGTCGCGCGACTGCTGGCGTACGCACTCCTCGGGTCGGTCGGCGGAGTGATCGCAGATCGGTACGACCGACGACGACTGATGATCCTGCTCGATCTGTTGCGTGCGGTCCTGATGGTGATCCTCGCCGCTGTGGTCTGGAAGCACGGCCCGCCTGCCCTCGTGATCGGTCTCACCGTTGCCAACGCCGCCGCGTCGACCCCCTATCGCCCCGCTCTGGTTGCTGCCACCCCGGCCTTGGTGCACGAGGACGACCTCGCTGCTGCAAACGCCGCAGAAGGTGCCGTCGGCCAGATGGCGTACTTCCTCGGACCTGCACTTGGCGGAGCGCTCGTCGCCATCGGCGGCGCGGACGTGGCGTTCTTGGCCAATGGCCTCACGTTCGCGGTGTCCGCGATCCTGCTGGCACAGATCGGTCCGGTCGGCGGCGGTCGGGTTCGCCAGAGCGCCGAGCGGGGCGAGGGTGGCGGTGGCGCCATCGGGCAGTTGGCCGATGGCCTGCGCGTCGTCCGCGCCGAGTCGGGTCTCACCGCACTCATTGCGTTCTCGTCCGTGGTGGTGTTCCTCTACGGCTTCGAGCAAGTCGTGCACGTACTGGTCGCGACGCAGCGGTTGGGGATGAGCGCGTCGGGTGTCGGAGTCTTGAGCGCGGCGATCGGCGTCGGCGGGTTGGTCGTCGCGCCCTTCACCGCACGCCTCGGCGATGGTCCGTCCGCTGGGCTGCTCCTCGCGTTGAGCGGCCTCTTGATGGGCATCCCCTTGGTGCTGTTGGCCGTGATCTCCAGCCCGGTGGTGGCCGTGATCGTCCTGCTGTTCGAAGGCGCCGGTGGAATCGCGTTCGAGGTCCTCTTCATCACGCTGCTGCAGCGGGCGACACCGGAAGACATGTTGGCCCGCGTCTTCGGTCTGCAGGACTCCGTCACCTCCGTCGCCCAACTTCTCGGCTCGCTTGCGGCGCCGTTTCTCGTCGCCGGCGTGAAGCTCGAGACCACACTGTTGATCGGCGGAGGTCTCGTCGTGCTCGTTGTCGCATTGCTGGCAGCCCCACTCAATCGGTTGGCCGTGCGATTCGATGATCAGCGTCGTCGCTACGCGCCACTCGTCACGCGACTGCGCCGCCTGGGCATCTTCGACGAGGCACGCCAAGCCGCGCTCGAGCGGTTGGCTCGCGCGGCCCGGTCCCAATCGGTGGCGGCGGGCCAGATCGTGTTCAGCGAGGGCGAACCGGCCGATGATCTGTATGTGATCGTCGGCGGCTCGGCAAGCGTGCACAAGACTGGCTACGGCGAAGTGACCAGGCTCGGCGTCGACGACTGGTTCGGTGAGGTCGGCTTGATCCAGGCTGCGCCGCGCAACGCGACCGTCTCGGCGATCGAAGACCTCGATCTGCTGGTCATCTCTGGAAGAGTCTTCCTCGATGCACTCACCACCAACGAGCTGCTTCCCGAAGCACTGCGGATCAGCGTTGCCGTGAGAGCCACTCCACCTCCCGCCGAAGAAACGAGAACCCCAGCATGACCGCTCGCGCCGATCTCCTTCGACAACTCGCCGCGGTCGCCGACGATCTCGGCACCATCGCCGCTCCCACCGAAGCGCGACGACAACTCAAGGCGTTGTGTCGCACGGCTCGGCTCGCGTTGGACACTGGATCCGTCTCGGTCGCACGTCTGCACGGCGACACGCTGGTGTACGAAGCAGCAGATGGTCGTGGTGACGATCTGATCGTCGGCACCCTGCTACCCATTTCCCAGGGCATCGCCGGGTACGTTGCCCGAACTGGTCAGGCACTGATCATCGATCAGGTCGCGCGCGACCCGCGCTTCGCCCGCGACGTGGCCGAGCGGGTCGGCTATGTCCCCGACTCGATACTGGCGACCCCGATCGTCGACGACCGCGGCGATGTGATCGGGGTGCTGTCGGTGCTCGACCGGCGGCGGCAAGGCAACGACACCTTGGCGATCGCCTCAGCCTTCGCCGATCACGCTGCGCTGGTCCTGCCGCAGATCGACTTGGCAGTCCGGCTGGCGCCGATCCTGCTCGCCGCAGTCGCCGACGCGGTCGGGCGGAGCGACAACGATCTCGCTGCTGCGCTGCGCCGGCAGGCAGCACGCCTCCCCGACGACACGGCCGAACTGGCGGCGTTGCTGGCCGATCTGCACAACCTCAGCCCCGACGCCCGCGCAGCGGCGGTGCGAGTCGTCGGCGAGTTCACGAAGTTCGCCTCGACCGTGCGCAGGCGCCGGTGACCGACATCGTCCCGGCCTGGGCCGAGGAGTTCTTCGACGACGGCCCCGGTCCAGCCCTCAGCCTGGCGTTCCCCGGCCGTCTCACGCGTTCTTGGGCGTACGGCGACGGCAGTGGACGCGGCGTGCGGGTCGCCGTGATCGACAGCGGAATCGAAGACGGCCACCCACTTGTGGGAAAGGTCCAGCAAGCCATTGCCGTCGAGGATTCCGATGATGACGACGACGAGGTGCAGTTCGTCGAGGCGCCGCACGACGATCTGTACGGTCATGGCACCGCGTGCGCTGGTCTCATCCGGGCGATGGCGCCCGAGGTCGAGCTCGTCAGCGTGCGGGTGCTCGGCCCCGACCTGAAGGGCAGTGCATACAACTTTGCCAACGGCCTCGAGTGGTGCATCGACAACGGCGTGCACGTCGTGAACCTCAGCCTCTCCACTGCCAACGAGGACTACGCCGAGACGTTCTACGAGCTCATCGACCAAGCAACGCAACGCAGTGTGATGGTGGTGTCGGCGATGAACAACGAACGCAAGCGCAGCATCCCCAGCGAGTTCGCCGGCGTCTTCTCCGTGGCCTGCTGCGAGGGCTCCGACCGCGAGCGATTCCTGCGCAATCCCCGCGCTCCTGCGGAGTGGGGGGCGGTCGGAGTCGACATGGAAGTGCCGTGGGTAGGTGGCTCGACGATCGTCGCCACCGGCAACAGCTTCGCCGCTGCGGTCATGGCCGGACACGTGGCCCGCGTTGTAGGCGCCCACCCGGGGATCACCCCGTGGCAGGCCAAGACGGTGCTGGCCGCACTGGCGGCCAACGCCGAGACCAGCCCTCCGGCGAGGTCGCCGAGCAAACGCCGGTCGACCTCGTCGTTGAGCTGACACAGCTCCGCCGTTGTCGGCTCAGCGCTTGCTCGAGCCCTTCATCCTCGAGGCGATGTGACCCTCGGTGTCGGCAGCACCAGGCGCCGCCTTCTTCGAGCTCGCCCGCTTCGACGACGCAGCGTGACCCTGCGTGTCGGCTGCCTTCTTGCTGACGCCCTTCTTGGCGCTGCCCTTCTTGGCTGAATTCTTCTCGGCCATGATTTCCTCCCTGTGTTTCGGACCGTCGTGCACGGCTCCGTGCAACGCATTGTGCGCTACGCGACCGGCGCTGTCTGTTACGCAGCGAACACATGGAACATGTCCGTCACGTCATTTCAATTGACCTGTTTGGTCTTGCCATCCCAGTACGGCTCGCGCAGCTTGAACTTCTGCAACTTGCCCGTCGCCGTGCGGGCCAGCGCGTCGCGAAACTCGATGGCCTTCGGGCACTTGTATCCCGCGAGCTTGGTCTTCGTGTAGGCGATCAGATCGGGTCCCGTCAACGTGGATCCGGCGGAGGTGACGACGAGGGCCATCACCATCTCTCCCCACTTCTCGTCGGGCACGCCGATGACTGCGACTTCGGCAACGTCTGGATGGCTGAAGATCGCGTCTTCGACTTCGATCGAGCTGACGTTCTCGCCGCCAGTGATGATGACGTCCTTCTTGCGATCACTGATGGTCACGTAGTGCTCGGCGTCGAGGTGGCCGCCGTCGCC
>JANYKU010000151.1 GCA_025358075.1 Ilumatobacteraceae bacterium | reverse complement strand
AAACGGCGTGTACTTCGCCAACCCCATCCCCGCCAACGTCTTGGAGATCGCCGAAGTCAACGTCGTCTTGCCATGATCAATATGACCCATCGTGCCAATATTCACGTGCGGCTTCGTCCGCTCAAACTTCGCCTTGCTCATGGGAGACCCTCTCCTGTTTCGTGTAGTGCTTTGTGATTGTCATTGATTGTCGTGCTTGTGGCACTTGTAGCGGCGATCGGGTTCGAACCGATGACCTTCCGATTATGAGCCGGATGCTCTGACCAACTGAGCTACGCCGCCAGGGCTTTGCCGACCGGTTCGACTGCCCGAAGGCATGCGGACCGCTTGGTCGAGCCCTCTGTGGGAATCGAACCCACGACCTACGCCTTACCATGGCGTTGCTCTACCGACTGAGCTAAAAGGGCGTTCGTGGCGCGCGGTAACACCCGCAGACCAGCCGAGAAGCATAGCGCCAGGCGCAGACCATCTACCACGGGATTCTGGGCTTTCCGGACTACGCTCGGCCGGCGTGAGCACGGGCCGGACCGAGTCGATGACACTGCGGCTGGCGTCGTTGGGCGACGCCGAGCAGATCTGCCGTATCTACAACTATGAGGTGTCCAACACGGTGGCCACCTTCGACCTGGTGCCCAGGTCGCTCGACGATCAGCAACGCTGGATCAGCGATCGAAACGGTGCCTTCGCGGCGATCGTCGCGGTCGATGCCGACGACGAGCGCGGCGACGTGGTCGGGTTCGGGTCGCTCTCGCCGTACAAAGAACGCGCCGCCTACCGCACCAGCGTCGAAGATTCCGTGTACGTGCGCCGCGACCGGGGCGGGCAGGGCATCGGCAAGCTGATGCTCGCCGAGTTGCTCCGCATCGGTGCCGCCTCGGGCTTTCATGCCGTGTTCGCCCGGATCTCGGCGTCGAGCGAAGCCTCGATCGCCCTGCACCGTTCGTGCGGGTTCGAGCTCGTCGGGATCGAGCGCGAGGCTGGCCGGAAGTTCAACCGATGGCTCGATGTCGCCCTCATGCAAGCCCTGCTGTAGGCGATCCTGTGGGCGATCACGGCGTGAGACCGAGGGCTTCGGCTTCGGCGGCGAGGGCCAACCAGGCCTCTTCGCCAGCGGCGACGCTCGTTTGGGCGACGGCCAGTTGCTCACCCAGGTTGGCCAGCTCGTTGTGGGAGCTCGTCGAGCGGATCTGCGCCGACAGCTTCTCGGATACGGCCACCGCGGCGGCCAGATTGCGTTCGGCCTGGCTGAGCTGACGGCGCACCGTCGATGGGCTCCGCATCTTCGGCAACTTTGTAGCTGCCGTCGCCTTCACCACGTTGGGAGCGACAATGTTCGAGGAGGGCGGGATGGTGGTGGCGGCGGCGCGCTGCGCGAGCCAGGCTCGCACACCACCACGGATCCAGCGCACGCCACCGCGCCCATCCAGGGCCAGCAGTTCATCGGTGACCCGGTCGAGGAACGCTCGGTCGTGACTGACGGCGACAACGATCCCCGGCCAATCGTCGAGAAAGTCCTCGAGTGCCCGCAACGTGTCGAGATCGAGGTCGTTGGTCGGCTCGTCGAGCAGCAGCACGTTCGGCTGAGGCACCAACGTGAGCAGCAGTTGGAGGCGACGACGTTCGCCGCCGCTCAACGTGCCGATGGGCGCGAACTGTGCATCGCCGTCGAACCAGAAGCGCCTCATCAGACCGACGTCGGCAAGTGATGGCTCGCCCTTGTCGCCGGCAACGGCCTCGCGGACTCGTTGAGTGAGATCGAGGTTGCGGCCGAGTTGGTCGTAGTAGCCGATCTGCACCGTGGCTCCTCGATCGACGCGGCCGGTCGTCGGCGACAACCGTCCGGCAACGAGGTCGAGCAACGTCGACTTGCCGGTGCCGTTGCCGCCGACCACCCCGACCCGGTCCCCTGGCTCGAACGTCAGCGAGCACGGTTCGATGACCCTTTGACCGTTTGGCGTTCCATCGGGCCACGCGAAGGAGACGTCGATGACCTCGATGCCTTTCGTGCCCAGCCGCTTCGATCCCATCGACAAACCGAGATCGCCGTCGCGGGCTGCCGCCTGGGCGCGACCTTCGACGAGCGCCGTCGCCGTAGCGATCCGGGCCTTCGGCTTGGAGGTTCGAGCCGGGGCGCCGCGGCGCAGCCAGGCCAACTCGCGGGTCGCCAGGTTCTTGCGAACCTGCTCGGCCACTTCGGCGCGCTCCTCGCGCTCGGCCCGTCCGGCGAGATACGCCGCGTAGCCGGAGCCGGCATGCCAGCCGGTGGGCACATGGAGGTATGCCTTGCCACGGTCGAGTTCGAGGACCTTGGTGGTCACGTTGTCGAGCGCGTGGCGATCGTGGGTGACGAGCACCAATCCACCGCGGAACGCAGCAAGCCATTCCTCGAGGAACTGGATCGCGTCGAGGTCGAGATGGTTCGTCGGCTCATCGAGGATCAGCACTTCGTACTCCCCGGCCAACAAGCCGGCCAACGCGGTGCGCTTGGCCTCGCCGCCGGACAACTGGTCGGTCGAGGTGTCGAGCAGCGGTGCCATACCCAGCCGGTCGAGCATCGCTTCGCCCTGCCAACCCCCTCCGACGGCATCGCGCACCGAGCCGCTGGGCAGCACCGGGTTCTGTGGAAGGAATCCGACGCGTGCACCACGCCCCCACCGCACCTCGCCCGCCTCCGGCTCCAACGTTCCGGCGAGCATGCGCAGCAGCGTGCTCTTGCCACAACCGTTGAGGCCGACCACACCGAGTCGATCACCGTCGCTGATGGTCACGGAGACGTCGGCGAACAGCGGTCGGTTCGGCCGGCTGGCGGCAAGTTGTTCGGCGTCGATCAGGATCATGGGGCTGGTTGGTGAGAAGAGTTGCTCAGAACGTGCAATCGCCAGGCCCCGACGGGAGCCTGGCGATCTCAGGTGGTGGGCCGGGAAGGATTCGAACCTCCGTAGGACTATGCCAGTTGATTTACAGTCAACCCCCTTTGGCCACTCGGGTACCGACCCTCTGCGGGTGATGAGGTTAGCGGCGCAACTAGTCTCACGGCATGCCCAGTTTTGATGTTGTCTCCGAGGTCGACCGGCAGGAGCTGCGCAATGCCGTGGATCAGGCGCAGCGCGAGATCGCCACTCGCTTCGACTTCAAGAACACCGATTCTTCGATCGAGCAGGCCAACCTGGTGCTCACATTGCGCACGGTCAGCGAAGACCGATTGGCGGCGCTGCGCACCGTCATCGAGGAGAAGTTGGTGAAGCGCGGTGTGTCGTTGAAGGGTCTCGACTACGGCAAGATCGAAGAAGCCACACAGAACAGCGTCCGCCAGGTGCTGACCATCGCGGTCGGCATCTCATCCGACAAGGCCCGCGAGATCAACAAGATGATCAAGGAGAAGGGCGCCAAAGGCATCAGCAGCCAGACTCAGGGCGACAGTGTTCGTGTCACCGGCAAGAAGCGCGACGACCTCCAGGGCATCATCGCCACGTTGAAGGGTGCCGACCTCGGCATCCCCTTGCAGTTCGAGAACTTCCGCGGCTAACGAGGCCGCGAACTCGTCACCCGGATGTGATCACGCACCCGGTTGCGAGGTCGAGGTTCGCCGTCACGTACGCCGGCTGCCAGCCGTCGGCGAGCACGGGAGGATCGTCGGCAGGTGAGGTCAACGCTGTGCCGCGTTGGCGTGCCGCCTTGATGAGGCAGGCCGGATCCACTTTCGTCTGCGATGCAGCGCTGTCGGCCGCCTGCACCAGTGCTCGTTCGGTTCCCGCGCCACCGAACGCCACGGGAACTTTGACAGGCACTTGAGCGGCCACGGCCGCCCCGGGATCGCACGCCCGAATGGCAACCTGGTTGCCGTCGATCGGCACCACCGTCGTCGTTGACTCGGCAGGCGCGGCGGCCGCCCATGCTTGGAATGCACCAAGCAGCAGGGCTGCGCCGCCGGCATCGTCGGCAGCGACCTTGACATCGACACATTGGGTACTCGCGCTGGTCGACACGACCATCGAGTCTCCCGTCCAATGGGCGGCTGCCGACCACGCTTGCGTGTCGTCGATCCTGCCGGCGAGCGCGTAGTACCAGAACATCATTCCTTGCGTGCCGGGCGGGGATACGGTCGAGATCAGCGGCCGGGCCGCATCAAACACGGCATCACTGGCAGGCGTGGCCTGCTCGAGCGCGGCCAGCGCTTTCGGGTCGTTGGCGATCAGCGAAATCGTCGACCGCATCGCCACCCCAGACCGGCCGGCGACGGCAGCCGCAAATTGCGAGGGCGCCACAACGGTGCCGTGTCCCTGAACAAAGGTGAGCCACTCAGGCACGAATTGGTCGGGCGAATCCTTCTCGGCGAGCGAGTTGGCCACGGCCAAGGCGTCACCGTCGATCGTTGCTCGCAACGCCAGCGCGGCGGCAGGCGTCGCCGCCGCGACCCGAGTGCTCCAGTCGAACTGCTGGTCGAGCAGCGCAGTTGCCAAGGCTCGATGGAGCGCGAAGCGATACACATGCTCGTACGGCTTGAGGTCGTCGCTGACGTAGATCGTCTTGGTGGCCGGGTCGTAGAACGCGGGAGAGTCGTTCAGTGCTTGGCGCCCGATCGCCTCGAGGTCGAGGCCGCCGTTGAGCAGTCCGAGCGCACGCCAGATCTCGGCGCGGCCAGGTTGGGTCTTGAACACCGATGCCGCGAGCCGGGTGGCATAGCCACCGGCTGGGAGTGTCGTGACCTCGAGCGTGGTCTTGAACTGCAACCCGCGTGTCGTTGCGACTTCCGTGGCCAACGGTTCGACGTCGGCCGACCACTTCGGTTGGTCCTTGTGCAAGAGGTACTTCTTGGCGGCGTACGCGCCACCGCCCAGCATCCCGAACAAGAGCACCAAGGTCATGAAGCTGCGGAGCATGTGGCCCTTGGGCCTCTTGCGGGGGCTTTGACGAGTAGCACCGTTGTCTGCAATGAGCGTCGCCACATTGGTGGCGGCCGCACGTGGCGCGGCGACGAAGACGGTTTCCGGAAGCACCGGGACGTACACGTTGGACGGCTGAGCGATGTAGGGCCCGCCGGATGGCTGAGCGACGTAGGGCCCGCCCGATGGTGTGATCGGCGGGAGCTCGACCGGCGAATCATCGACGATCAGATCGGGCACCAGTGCCAACCGGTTGACCTCACCACCCGGCGGGGCCGGGACGGGCGGTTTGCCGACATCGTCATCGTGGTCGTCGATCACCGGGCGCTCGGCGACAACGTCGGGACTGGCCTTGGAATCGGTGTCGTCGTGGACGACGACGACATCCTCGACGACGATCTCTTCGACGGCTGGGGCCTCGACGACAGCTTTGACCGGGCCGGTCGAGGCTGGCGGCTCGAACGAGTTCGCCGACGGCGGTGGCGGAGGAGGGACCTGCGCCGGGGGCGGCAACGGGACGGTTGCCGCCGCACTCGGCGCAGGCTCCTCGGGACGGTCAGGCACGACATGTTCCCAGGTCAACTTGCGAATCGACGGGCTGTCGAGATTCGTCAACGGCTCGGCTGGCTCGGTAAGGCGGGCCTGAAGATTGAGGCGGAAATCGAGCGGCTTCAAGACCAAGTCGGGGGCAGGCGCCTCCGCTTCTTGATCCTCGGAGCGCGTTGCTACAGCCCCGGGCTGGCTCGCCACTTCGTCCGTCACCTAGGCAGTATCGGCACGTCTGACGCAAGCCTTAAGACCGAAATGACGCCGGCCGCCTTCAATCCTCGACGGTGGCCTCGGCGGCGCGCCGCTGCAACTCGCCGACAACCGAGGCGTCGGCGAGCGTGGTGGTGTCACCGAGGTTGCGGCCCTCGGCGACATCGCGTAGCAATCGGCGCATGATCTTGCCGCTGCGCGTCTTCGGGAGATCGGCGGTGAAGTAGATCGTCTTCGGCTTGGCGATCGCGCCGATCTCGGTCGCCACGTGGTCGCGGAGCTCGGCGATGTCGACATCGCTGCCGCCGCGCAACGTGACGTAGGCGATGATCGCCTGACCGGTGGTGTCGTCGAGCGCTCCGACGACAGCCGCTTCGGCGACCGCGGGATGCGACACCAACGCGGACTCGACCTCCGTCGTCGAGATGCGGTGACCGCTGACGTTCATGACGTCGTCGACTCGACCGAGCAACCACAGGTAGCCCTCGTCATCGAGCTTGCAGCCATCGCCGGCAAAGTAGCGGCCCTCGTAGCGGCTCCAGTAGGTGTCGAAGTAGCGCTGCGGGTCGCCCCAGATGCCACGCAGCATGCCCGGCCAGGGTTGGGTGAGGGTCAGGTAACCGCCGCCTTGCTCGACCCTCTTGCCAGAGTCGTCGACCACTTCGACGCCGATTCCCGGCAATGGGAACGTCGCCGAGCCGGGCTTGGTCGTCGTCGCTCCCGGCAGCGGACTGATCATGATCCCGCCGGTCTCGGTCTGCCACCACGTGTCGACGACGGGGCACGTACCGGCACCGATGTGCTCGTGATACCACATCCAGGCCTCGGGGTTGATCGGCTCGCCGACGGAACCGAGAACTCGAAGTGACGACAGATCGTGCTTCTCCGGCTCGGCGGCGCCCCACTTCATGAACGTGCGAATCGCCGTCGGCGCGGTGTAGAACTTGGTGACCTTGTACTTCTCAATGATCGCCCACAGGCGATCGTTGCCCGGGAAGTTCGGAACGCCCTCGTACATCACGCTGGTCGCCCCGTTGGCCAACGGCCCGTACACGATGTAGCTGTGTCCCGTGACCCAGCCGACATCGGCGGTACACCAGAACACGTCGGTGTCGGGATGCAGATCGAACACGTACTTGTGGGTGAAGGCGACCTGGGTGAGGTAGCCCCCCGTCGTGTGCATGATGCCTTTCGGCTTGCCGGTCGTGCCACTGGTGTACAGCAGGAACAACAACTGCTCGGCATCCATCGGCTCGGCCGGACACACGGGGTCGGCAGCGGCGATGAGGTCGTGGTACCAGTGATCGCGACCCGTCACCATCTCCACGTCGTTGCCGCCGCGACGCACCACGATTACGTGCTCGATCGTCGGGGCGCTGACAAGGGCATCGTCGGCGGCCGGCTTCAGTGGAAAGACCTCGCCACGCCGATGCCCGCCGTCCGCGGTGATCAGTACCTTGGCTTCGGCGTCGTTAATGCGGTCGGACAGCGACTGGGCGCTGAACCCACCGAAGACCACACTGTGCGCGGCACCGATCCTGGCGCAGGCCAGCATCGCCACTGCCGCCTCGGGGATCATGGGGAGATAGATGTTGACGCGGTCGCCGCGCTGCACGCCAAGGTCTTTCAATGCGTTGGCGAGTCGCTGCACCTCGTCGAGTAGATCGGCATACGTCAACACTCGAGCGTCGCCGGGCTCGCCCTCCCAATAGAACGCCACCTTGTCGCCGCGACCCGCTTCGACATGACGATCGAGGCAGTTGTAGCTGACGTTGAGCTGACCCCCGAGGAACCATTTCGCGTACGGCAGGTTCCACTCGCAGATCGTGTTCCAATCCGTCGACCACGTCAGCAGATCGGCTGCCTGACGGGCCCAGAAGCCTTGGTAGTCCTCGGCCGCTTCGTCATACAACTCCGTGCCGGCCACCAAGGCCTGCCGCTTGAACTGTGCCGATGGCGGGAACTTGCGGTTCTCCAGCATCAGATCGTCGATGGTGTTGTGGTTGTCGCTCATGTCGTAACCCCGCGTTCCTCGGCGTGGGGGTCACGTTAGCCAAATCGTCCAATCCTCACCTTGCGCAGCAGTGACGTTGCCGGCCGGCCGTCCCTTCCGGTCCCGGCAACGTCACGCTGACATTTGTTACGCCGTCGCCGCCCGGCGACGCCGAGCGATGACGAGCGATGAGATTCCGCCGAATAGCAGGAGGCCGGCGAGGGTGAGAGGAGCAGTCAGCGAACCGTTACCAGTACGAGGCAACGTGATGCCGCTGGTGCTACGGGTGCTTCCGCTGCTGGCCGCCGGCGGAACGGGAGCCTGGCTGCCGGCTGCGGTGATGGTGATCGACGCCGAGTCGGAGTTGTCGGCGGTGTTCGGGTCGGTTGAATCGGCGACCACCGTTGCCGTGTTGGTGACGGCACCGGGTGCTGCTGCAGCGACGACTCGAACCTGAACCACGGCGCGAACTGTGGCGCCGTTGGCCAGCGTCGCCGCCGTGCAACTCACGCTGTTGGCGGTGTTGGTGCAGGAAAGGCCTGCAGTCGGGGAGGTACCGACCACCACGAACGAGGCAGGGATGGTGTCGCTGACCACGACGTTGGTCGCCGTGTCGGGACCATGGTTGGTGATGTCGAGGATCCAGTTGAACTGGTCGCCGGCCGTGGCCGTGGCCTGCGACACCGACTTGTCGATCGAGAGGTCGGCGATGAGCGCAACCGGTGTGGTCTCATCATCGGTGGCTGTCACCGTGACGGTGCCGGGATCGGTGGGTGCGGCAGTGTCGAGCGCCTGCAGGGTGGCGGGCGTGTTGAACGACGCGTTGGCGGTCGCCACGTTGTGAATCGGCGGGCCGGTGTACGTCAAATCGACCGTCACCGTGATCGTGATCACCGGAGCGGCGCCCGGGAACAGCACACCGCCGTACACGCAAAGGATCGACAGGCCAGTGTTGCAACTCCACGGGCTGGCGGCGGAGATCGACACGAAGCTCAGCCCAGCCGGCAGGTTGTCGGTCATCGTCATGCCGGTGAGGAACGTCGATGGGCCGGTGTTGCTGACGGTGATCAAGTAGTTGAACGTCGCGCCCGGGTTGATCGTGCCGGTGACGTTGGAGTGCTTGTCGATGGCGATGCCCGCCGTGCGGGTGATGGTGGTCGAAGCGCAGGCAACGTTGTTGCTCTCGGTGTTGCATACCGGCACGCAGCTGTTGCCGACGCACGACGGATCACCGGGAGTGTCGACCCAGGCCATGTTGGTGTAGGTGCCGCTGGCGGCATCGGCGTTGGCCTTGACCGTGACGGTGAGTACGACCGGTGCGTCGGCCACGTGAAGGTCGGCGGGGAGGAGATCACATGTCAGCGTCTGGCCGGCGATGGTGCAGTTCGAGGGCACCGTCACGAAAGACAGACCGGCGGGAAGTTGATCGGTGACCGTGACCGACTCCGTGGGAGAGGCGTCGCGAGGACCGAGGTTGTCGACGGTGATGGTGTAGTTGAACGACGCTCCACCGGCGATCTTCGACAGGCCGTCGCTGGTCTTGGTGATGACCAGGTCGATCGGATCGTCGTCGTTGGTGAGGTTGCACGTCACGTGCTGGCCGAGGGCGAGCGTGACGCCACTGTTGTACGGCACTGCGGCGTTGGTGTCGTCGTCGGTGCAGACGATGCTGACCAGCCGGTAGCCGGCGGTCGGCACCTCGCCGACCGTGTGAGCGGTACCGGCCACTACGGCTGTTGCGTTCGCCGTGCCCTGCCCGGCGTCGACGCCATCAACCTGCAACTGGAAGTCGGAGGAGACGGCGGTGCCACCGTTGTCGTTCGTGACGGACTTGGTCACCGTCAACATCGGCGGGATCTCTTGGTTGGCGACGATGCAGTGGAAGTTCTGGCCTTCGGCCACTTCGACGCTGCCGGCAACCGCGACTGCCGCGGTGTTGTTCGCCAAGTCGACACAGTCGATCTCGACTTGCTCATACCCCGGACGCTGCAACTCGCTGATGACGTGCGTGCCGGGCAGCACGTCGATCGCGACGCCCTGAGCGACGTTGGTGCCATCGATCTTCAATTGGAAGTCGGCTGCCGCCAGCGTGCCGCCCCACTGGTTGTCGAGAAGGAGCTTGTCGACCTTGATGGTGGTCGGCACGGGCGGTGGGGGTGTGTCGTTGTTGGTGATGGTGCAGTTGGCAACGTCGCCGGCGGCGAGGGTGAGGACGTCACCTGCGAGGGTGCCCGCCGAACAGTGCCAAGCCGAAGCGTCGTAGCCGTCCATGTTGGTCTCGCTGAGAACATAGGTATCGGTGACCGGCACCTGCGCGGAGATGCCGACGGTCGGGCTGACGTTGGGGTCGACGCCGCTGATCACTGCAACACCGCCGGTCGACGAAGTAGCCGTGAGGGTGAAGTCGGCGATCGTTGCCGTGCCGCCGTTGTCATTGATGACCTTCTTGTTGAGGGTCAACGTGGCGAGGCAGTTGCCGCCGCCGTCGTCGTCGTTGCCATCATCGGTTCCATCGTGGCTTCCGCTGCTGTCGCCGCTCGTATCGTCGTCGCTCTTGCTGCCACCACTCTGATCGGTGCCACTGCTGTCGGTGCCACTGCTGTCGGTGCTGCTGCTGTCGGTGCTGGCGATGCTGGCGCTGTCGGACGATGTCTTCGAGGTGTCGCTGCCGGAGCTGTCACTCCCGGAGCTGTCACTGCCCGAGTTATCGCCGCCACTCTTGTCGTCACCGCTGTCGTCGCCGCCCTTGTCGTCGCCAGACTTGCAACTGCCTTGACCGCTTCCGCCGCCGCTCCCGCCGCTGCCGTTGTCGTCGCCGCCGTTACCGCTGCCGCCTCCGCCTGACTGATGGCTCGACGAGCCAGAGGTAGCACTGGCGCTCATGAGACCTGGCAGCGATACGACCATGCCGGCCGAGAGGAGTAGGAAGGTCGAAACCAAGGCCACCATCCGGGAGCGATTACCTCGCCGAGACCCCACCGAACCGCCGTCGCGTCTGACGTGCAACATGATCTTCCTTCCAGATTGCGGTTCCGAGGACGTCGGATTTGTCCGCCTAGTGCTTGGAGAAGATTAGTTGAAAACCACGGTCGGTGACGATGAGCCATTCGGCTCACTCACCGTGTGCGCCGTCGCAATCACTAAACGTGGCAAAGCGGATTCTCGTTCACGCCCCGCGTTTGCCACCCGCATCAGCTACCCGCCACGTCAGCGCTTGAAACGCACCAACGCCGCGCGAATCGAGCAGTGCCTCGCTCTCACGAACACGACTGCGCATCGAGAGCGCCTTCACGTCGGGCCGCGCTGCCGACGCGGCCCACGCCAGCCTGCCTTCTTCGACCAAGTCATCGATCCCCCAGCGGTGCAGGAACTGGGTTTGCGAGTCGATCTCGGTCGGCGGTGGGAGCTGGTCGATGCACACCTGAGCGGTGATGTCCTGCGTCCCCGCGCCGGCCAGATAGTGCTCGCCGCGACCCTGGGCGCGATAGGTGCGCAGCCACTCACGCCATGGCCGGCCTACCAGCTCAGAAGTCGTCGGTGTGCAGTAGTCGAAGGCGAGGACACTTCCTTGACGAAGCAGACGGTGCGCCGACGCTGCCCACGCGGCCGCGCCGTCTTGAATCGGCAATCGCGTCCCATGGGGGGCGGTGGCTGGCAACCAATCCCACTTCGGGTCGGGCGCCGAGGTGACCTCGGCGAAGCCGTCGCCCTGCCCGACGCACACCGCCACCTCGCGCCAACCACCATCGAACACGGCGAGACGGAACGGCACGTTGTCGAGCAACTCGTTGGCGATCACGACTCCGTTGAGCGGACCGGCGGGCAACTCCGAGATCGAGCGGACGGTTTCGGGATGTTCACGGCGCTGGCGCTCCGACAACTCGACAGCGCAATAGTGATGACGCCACTGCGGGCTCGCGGCCATCACGCCGCGCGCGAGGGTGCCGGGGCCAGCACCACATTCGACGATGGTGAAGTCGTCGGGCTCACCCATGCGACGCCACTCCGCTTCGATCCAGCGGGCCAAGACGGCCCCGAACAACGGGCCGATCTCGGGTGAGGTGATGAAGTCGCCACGACGCCCGGCCTGACCTCCCGAGTTGTAGAAGCCACCTTTTCCGTACAAGGCGATGCGCATGTATTCGTCGAAGCGAAGTGCTCCACCGGCGGCGACGATGGCCGCCCGAACTTCGTCAGAGGCCGAAGGCACCGGCGAGCCCGGTGATGCCGCTGTGGCCGATGAGGCCCGGCAACACGCCGAGGAGCAGCGTGGCCACACCGGTGATCGCCAACGCGGCCTTGATCGAACCCGGTACTCGCACGGGTGTGACATCGCCATCAAGGGCGGGCTTCATCCACATCTCGCGCATGATCGTGACGTAGTACGCCGTAGCGATCACGGCGTTGACGGCGCCGATGACCGCGATGCTGTATCCCCATCCGCTGCGGGCGCTGAGCACTGCGTTGAACACCCCGAACTTGGCGTACCACCCGCCGAACGGGGGAATGCCGGCGAGCGACGCCAAGAACACGGTCATCAACACCGTCAGGCCGGGCGCATAGCTGAACAATCCACCGAAGCTGGAGATCTCGCCGCTGCGTGTCTTGCGGCTGACTGCGATGACCACGGCGAAGGCGCCGAGGTTGGTGGCCGCGTAGATGATCAGATAGACGACGATCGCCCGCAACGAGGCCTCTGCCGAACGAGTCGAGCCGGCGACCACCAGCGGCATCATGATGAACCCGCCTTGGCTGATGCTCGAGTAGGCGAGTAGCCGCACGATGTTGGTCTGGCGCAGCGCGACGACGTTGCCGACCGTCATCGTCAACGCAGCCATCACCCAGAAGAACGGTCGGTACACGTCGACAGCCTGAGGGAAGGCGAGGTAGACCAGCAGAACGAGGGCAACGAAACCGGCCGCCTTCGAGGCGACGCTGAGGAAGGCCGTGACTGGGGTTGGCGCGCCTTCGTAGGTATCAGGTGCCCACGTGTGGAATGGCACGGCGCTGACCTTGAAGGCGAACCCAACGATGACGAACACGATGCCCATGACCTCGATGCCACCGAACTTGCCCTTCCCGGTGACGACCTTGCCGATCTCGACGAGCTTGGTGCTGCCAGTTACGCCGTACAACAGGCTCATCCCGTACAGCATCACCGCGCTCGCAAATACTCCGAGCAAGTAGTACTTGACCCCGGCCTCGTTGCTCTTCAGGTCACGCTTGCGCCACGCCGCCATCATGTAGGCGGGGATCGACAAGAACTCGAGTGCGATGAACACGCTGATGAGGTCGCGCGACGACGCCATCATCACCATGCCGAGGATGCTGCTGAGCAGCATCACGTAGTACTCGCCCTTGTGGTATCCGCCCTCTTGGATCTCGTTCGTCGACAGCAGCACGACGACGTACCCGGTGAGGAGGAACAACGCCTTGAGCACCAGGCTGAAGTTGTCGATCACGTAGCGCCCATCGAACATCGGCCGAACGTCGGAACCGATGACGCCGAGGGTGACGACGGGCAGGAACGCGCCGAGCAGTACAAACCCCGAGAGGGTGGCCAGGATCCACCGTCTGCTGTCGGATACGAACAAGTCGACGAGCAGCACCAGACAGATCCCGCCACCGAGGACGATCTCGGGCGCGAGCGCGTGGTAGTCGACGTGCGGTGACACGAAGCCTCCAGCGGCAAGCAACGAGGAGATCATGCGTTACTTCCTGAACACCGCGGTGAGTTGGTTGACGGCGGGATCGAAGATCTTGAACATCAACTGCGGATAAACACCGAACACGACGATGGCGATCAGCAGTGGAGTCCAGGCGATCCACTCGAAGATCTTGACGTCTTCGATGTCGTCGTGATGCTCGGGATTGGCCGCCGCACCCGCGGCGTGTGCGTGAGAACCGTGGCCACCGAACTCTTCGGTCGGCTCACCGAAGGCGGTGCGCTGGTACAGCCACAGCAGATAGCTGGCGGCCAGCACGGTGCCCACCGCGGCGATCACCATCAGCGTGCGGAACAGCACCTGGCTCAAGCCCGCCGCAGGACTGTACGCACTGAGGATCGCTGGGAACTCGCCCCAGAAACCGGCGAGCCCCGGTAGGCCGAGTGAGGCCATGGCACAGAAGCCGAGTATCCATCCGAGCCTCGGCATCTGCTTGAGCATGCCGCTGAGCCGACTGATCTGCAGTGTGTGGTATCGCTCTTTGACCGAGCCGGCAAGGAAGAACAACATGCCGGTGATCAGACCGTGAGCGACCATGCCGAACAACGCGGCATCGATGCCCAGCGTTGTCAACGTGGAGATGCCGAGCATCACAAAGCCCATGTGGGCCACCGACGAGAAGGCGATCAGCCGTTTCATGTCGGTCTGTGCGAGACAGCCGAGCGCGCCGTAGATGATGCCGATCACGGCGAGCACGCCGATCACGGGCGCCCACTTCACGGCAGCTTGCGGCAGGAACGGGAGCGCGATGCGCACGAACCCGTAGGTGCCGAGCTTCAGCAGGATCGCCGCAAGGATGACCGAGCCCTGCGTGGGTGCCTCGGTGTGGGCGTCGGGCAACCAGGTGTGGAACGGGAACATCGGCACCTTGACGGCGAAGCCGATGAACATGCCGGCAAAGATCCAGATCGCCGTGTTCTTGGCGACGCCTCCGCCGTTCTCGATGAACCACTGGAACTTGAAGCTGGCCAATTCCGGCGTGGCGCTGTTGTTCTTGGTGACGACGAACAAGGCGATGAAGGCCACGAGCATGAGGGCCGAGCCGAACATGGTGTAGAGGAAGAACTTCAACGAGGCGTACTGCCGGTTGTCGCCGCCCCACACGCCGATCATGAAGTACATCGGCAACAACACGAGCTCGAAGAAGACGAAGAACAGGATCAGGTCTTGGGCGATGAACGTGCCCGCCATCCCTGTTTGGAGAACGAGCATGAGGATGAAGAACGCCTTCGGATTGCCCGGCGCCGGAACGTGGTCCCACGAATAGACCATCACCAACAAGGTGATGACCATCGACAGCAGGTACAACGGCAGGCTGATGCCGTCGAGACCGATCGTGTAGGTCGCCCGGATCGGACGGATCCAGGCATTGGTCGTGAAGAACTGCAGCCGGGCGGCATGCCCGTAGTCGAACTTCGCCGCGGTGTAGACGCCGACCGCCAGCGTTGCCGCGGCCGTGAGCACCGCGATGCCTTTGACCATCGCTTCGTCCCGGTTCGGGATGAACAGCATCACCAGCACGCCGACCATCGGCAAGAACGTGCCGAGGCTCAGCAGCCATTGTTGGTTTTGGAGTACGTCCATGAGGTTCCTCTAGCTGTTGACGAGTACGAGTACGAGGGCACCGACCGCTGCTGAGGCGAACAGCAGCGCTCCGTACAGGCTGACCTTGCCGGATTGCACGGGTTGCAGCGCGTGACCGGTGCCGCGCGCCACCGAGCCACTTCCGTTGACGGCGCCGTCGACGAGTCGCTGGTCGACGTTCTTGTAGATCCAGTTGCTGGTCTTGCGGCCACCGATGCCGACAGCGTTGACGATGCCGTCGAGCACGTGCTGGTTGGTCCAGTAGGCGGCGGCGGCGATCGGGTGGGCGATGCCGTGAACGATGACCTTCTCGTACAGATCATCGAGGTAGTACTTGTTGACCAGGAATCGATGACCGGCACCGAGCACCGGGTTGCGTTGGGTGAGGCCTTTCAACCTCGAGGCTGCGGTTCCGAACACCTGCTTGCACAGGGCCAAGCTGACGAGGAACCCGGCGACGACAAGAGCGATCGACGGCAGCGCCTTCACCCACTCGAACGTCGGACCTTCCGGAATATCGACGCCGATCGAGGAGTGGATCCAACTCTCGAACAGATGGATCTTGAAGGGCGCGGCATTGATGTAGCCGGCCACCACCGCGAGGAAGCCGAGGATCAACAGCGGCACGGTGAGGAGCGCCGCCGAGTCGGTCTTGGCGAAGCCCAACGGCCGGCCGTGCACGGGCTCGACTGCATGTGCGTCGTGCGTGTCGTGGGCGTCGGCGTGCTGGTCGTCGTGTGCGTGGTCGCCGTGCACGAAGTGAGCAGCAGCGCCGCGTGGCTCGCCGAAGAAGGTGAGGTATGTGGCTCGCGTCATGTACGCGGTGGTCATGAACGCACCGATCAGACCGACGATCATGAACACCGGGTAGTGGAGATGCCCGGCCGAGTCGATGATCTCGTCCTTGGAGAAGAACCCACTGAACAACGGCACACCACACAGCGCCGCCGACGCCAGGATCCAGGTGATGAAGGTGACGGGCATCTTTTTCGCCAGACCACCCATGTCTTTCTTCATGTCGAAGCTGTGATGGCTACCGGTGTGGGCGACCGAGCCGGCACACAGGAACAAGCAGCACTTGAAGAACGCGTGGGTGAAGATGTGGAACACCGCCGGCACCCATGCGCCAACACCGAGGCCCATCATCATGTAACCGAGTTGGCTGACCGTTGAGTAGGCCAACACCTTCTTGATGTCGTTCTGGACGAATGCCAACCCGGCGGCGATCAACACCGTGATGCCACCGATCACGGCGATCAGGTTGAAGTGCTGACCGGCAACATTGATCAGAAGTCCGGCGTGGAACACGGGATAGAGGCGGGCGACCAGGAACACGCCGGCCACGACCATCGTCGATGAGTGCAGCAACGAACTGACTGGTGTGGGGCCGGCCATGGCATCGGGCAGCCAGGTGTGCAGTGGGAACTGGCCGCTCTTGCCGATGGCGCCGACGAACAACGCGATCGCCGCCCACAACAGCACGGTGTGACCCGTGGAGGGATTGTTGGCCCAGGCCTGCAGGCCGCTGATGGTAAAGGTGCCGGATGCTCCGAACATGATCGCCGTGCCGACCATGAGACCGACATCGCCGACTCGAACCGTGAGGAAGGCCTTCAACGCCGCGCGACTGTTGGCCTCTTCCTCCCACCAGTGGCCGATCAGGAGGAACGAGCACAGGCCCATGATCTCCCAGCCGAGGATCAATTGGACCATGTTCTCGGCGAGCACCATCGTCAACATGCCGGCGCTGAACAACGTGAGCGAGGCGAAGAAGTGGGTGTAGCGACGATCGCCGCGCACGTACTCGAGCGAGTAGATCTGTACCAGCGTGGAGATGAACGTGACCAGCAACAGCAACATCACTGCCAAGCCGTCGATGTGCTCGCCAAGACCGAAGCGCAGTCCGCCACTCTGCCACCAGGTCCACGACTTGGTCACCGGTTCGGCTTCGGCCACGCCGCGCACGTGGTGGATCCACTGGTACGTCGTGCCGACCGCCAACACCAGCGCGGCCGTCATGCTGGCGATGCCGACCTCAGCACCGGACCACGGCAGCACTCGCTTACCGTTGACCTCGTAATGGCCGAACAGGATGATGACGGCAAAGGCGACGCCCGGTATCAACGGGATCAGCCAGGCGTGTTCGAGGAACCAGCCGGCGGCTTCTGCAGACAGCACTGAGTCAGCCCTTCATTTCCGAGAGCTCGTCGAGCGAGATGCTCTTGCGGTTGCGGTAGATCAGCAGCACCATCGCCAGGCCGACGCCGACCTCTGCAGCAGCGACAGCGATGATGTAGAGGGCGAAGACGTTGCCGTCGAGGTTGTGGTGCAACTGGCTGAACGCCAACAGGTTGATGTTGACCGAGTTGAGGATCAGTTCGATCGACATCAACACCATGACCGCGTTCTTGCGAGCGATCACGCCGTACACACCGATGCAGAACAGCACCGCGCCGAGAAGCAGGAACTCGTTGATCAGCACGACTAGTCCTTCCTGGCGAGCACGATGGCGCCGATCACGGCTGCGAGCAGTACGAACGACAGCGCCCAGAAGGGCAGCAGGAACGGCTTGAAGATGCTGTCGCTGAGCTCGGCGGTGGAGACCTGGGCGACGGGATCGAGATGATCGGTGCCGAACGCCTTGAGCAACACGTAGACCATCGACCCAAGCATGAGCAGTGCAACGGGGATGCCGAGCGCCCAGCTCTTGTTGTTGAGATCCGTCTCGCGGCCGACTCGGGCACGGGTGAGCATGACGCCGAACAGGAACAGGATCATCACCGCGCCGATGTACACCAGCACCTGGGTGACGGCGACGAACTCGGCCGCCAAGAGCAGGTACTGCGCCGCAGCGCCGGCCATGACCGCCACCAGCGACAGCGCGGCGTGCACGACGTTGCTGCTCCGCACGACGTTGATGGCAGCAACGATCATGAGCGCGGCAATGATGCCGAAGCCGATGTTCTCGGCGACGTTGATGTCGGTCGATGCCGCCGCCGCGAGCATCACTTCTTCCCCTTCTTGTCGGCGCCGGCTTCCAGTTCGGGCGCCTCAGGAACGGTCTCCATCCATTCGCCGAGCTTGGTCTTGTCGTGCAACAAGTCGGCGATCTTCGGTTCGCTGTACTCGTACTCGGGACTCCAGAACAGGGCGTCGAAGGGGCACACCTCGACGCAGATCCCGCAATACATGCACAGCGCATAGTCGATGTCGAAGCGATCGACGATGTTGACCTTGCGAGGTGCGCCGCCGGCACGGCGCGGTGCGGCGAGCGTCTTGTGCGCCTCGATGTAGATGCACCAGTCGGGGCAGCTACGCGAGCACAGCATGCACGACGTGCAGTTGTCTTCGCGAAGGGCGATCACACCGCGCGAACGGATCGGCGGTGCCTCCTTCTCGTGCGGGTACTGAACGGTGTTGGCACCACCACCGAGCTTCTTCGGCTTCATGGTGTGACCGAGCGTCTTCAGCGTGACACCGAGCCCTACGCCGAGCCCCTTCACCAGACCTGGTACCTGCGACTTACCGGCCATCAGAACACCACCTTCAAGACAGCGGTGACCATGATGTTGAGGAGGGCGACCGGGATGAGCACCTTCCACGCGAAACGCTGCAACTGATCCTCACGGAACCGCGGGTAGCTGAACCGGACCCACATCATCAGGAAGGTCAGCACCATCATCTTGGTGAACATGATCAGTGGCCCGGCGATGTTCATCCAGTTGGCGACGTCGTTGACCCCGTGCCACCCGAACCAGCTGAACGGCACACCCCAGCCGCCGAGGAACAGCACGCTGGCGATCAAGGCGAAGACGCCTGCCGTGGCGAACTCGGCGATGAAGAAGATCAGGAACCGGAAGCCGGAGTACTCGGTCATGTAGCCCGACACGAGCTCGGACTCGGCGATCGGCATGTCGAACGGCGCTTGGGTGAGCTCGGCCTGCACGGCGATCATGAAGATGACGAAGCCGACGAACTGGGTGAGGATGTAAGGGTTGCCGAGGCCGTTCCAGCCGAACATCGCGCCGGCGTTCTGGCGCAGGACGATGGTTTGCATGTTCATCGTCTCGGCCTGGATCACGACGCCGAGCACCGCCAGCACCATGGGGAGCTCGTAGGCGATCAACTGGCCGGCAGCGCGCAGACCCCCGAGCAACGAGTACTTGTTGGCGCTCGACCAGCCGGCGATCAGGATGCCGAGCGTGCTGATGCTGCTGACCGCCAACATGTAGAAGACGCCGGCGTCGAAGTTGGTGAAGTACGCATCGGGTCCGAACGGCACCACAGCGACGAGCAGGAAGGTGCTGACCAAGACGATCAGCGGGGCCATCTTGAAGATTCGCTTGTCGGCCTTGGCCGGCTGGATGTCTTCTTTCTGCAGCCACTTACCGACCTCGGCGAACAGCTGCATCGACCCGTAGGGACCTGCCTCCATCGGCCCGAGACGGCTCTGCATGAAGCTCATCATCTTGAACAGGAACAGGTAGACGATGGTGCCTGCCGGCAGCAGCACGGCAACCGTGCCACCCAGGACGCGCAACAACGATTGCGCCCAGTACGGAAGATCTACTGCAAACATCACCTGTCGATGTCCCCAAGGATGAAGTAGAGCGAGGCGAGGATCGAGATCACGTCGGGCACGTACACACCGCGCAGCACCCACGGAACGATCGAGACGTTGTTGAAGCTGGCCGAGCGGATCTTGACGCGGAACGGGCCCAGGTCGCCCTTGCTGATGACGTAGTAGCCCATCTCGCCGAGCGGGTTCTCGGTGCTGACCCACGCCTCGCCCTCAGGCACCTTGATGATGCGCGGCACCTTGGCCATGACCGGCCCGCTGGGAATGCCGTCGAGCAGTTGATCGACGATCTTGGTGGCCTCGCGGGTCTCTTGCAGGCGCACCCAGCAGCGGGCGTAGCAGTCGCCATCGGGATGGGTCCAGACCTTCCAGTCGACCTTGTCCCACGCCATCGGCAGCTTCTGGTCGCGGCGTAGGTCCCAGTCGATGCCGCTGGCGCGCGCGTTGGCGCCGCTCAGCCCGTACTGCTTGGCGACGTCGGCGGGGATCACGCCGATCCCCCGCAGACGGTTCTGGAAGATCACGTTGCCGAACAGCAGGTCGTCCATCTCGTCGCAGAACGTGCGCAGCTTCTTCATGACCTGCTTGGTCTCGGTGATCCAGCCGGCAGGAAGGTCGTCTTTCAGACCGCCGATGCGGTCGAAGTTGGGATGGAACCGCCCACCGGTGGCCGCCTCGATCAGGTTGAGCACGTACTCGCGGTCGCGGAACGCGAAGAACACCGGAGTGATGGCCCCGAGCTGCACACCGAGATCACCGAGGAACAGCCCGACGTTGGCGATGCGGCTGAGCTCGAACAGGATCGTGCGGATCCACTGGGCGCGAGGCGGAGCCTCGATCTGCATGAGCTTCTCGGCGGCGAGGATGAAGGGCACCTCGTTGGCGAAGCTGCCGAGCCAGTCGATGCGGTTGATCAGCGTCGTGACTTGCGGGAACGTGCGGACTTCGGTGAGCTTCTCGTAGCCGCGGTGCATGTACCCAGCACTGGGTTCGGCCCACACGACCTGCTCGCCGTCGAGCCGCACGATGATGCGCAGCGTGCCATGAGTTGCCGGATGCTGCGGACCGATGTTGAGGGTCATGCCCTCGGTTTCCAGCTCGACGTTGAGGCGGGCATCGGCGGCTTGCGCGGCGATGTAGCTGAGCTTCTGACGATCGGCGAGGTCGGTCATGTCGTTGGCGCTGTTTCTTCTTCTTCTTCGTCGTCGCCACCCGGCAGCGGTTCGACGTCGACGATGCCCGGCCACGGCTTGACGATGCGGGCCAACAGCGGAAAATCCTTGCGGAGCGGATGGCCTTCGAACTCCATCGGCAGATACATGTTGCGGAGGTCGTTGTGACCGGCGAACCCGATGCCGAACATCTCGTGCGCCTCGCGCTCGTGCCAGTTGGCGCCGGCATACACGGCAATCCAACTGTCGACCGTGGGATCGTCGTCGGGAACGTCGGCTTTGATGGTCACGCCGAAGTGCTCGTTGATGTTGGTGACCCTGGCGAACACCTGCATGCGTGTTTCACCGCCGGTGTAGCCCTGCCGGATGGTGTCGTCACGCGAGGGCGCCGGTTGGGTGGGGTCGTCCTCGCCACGACCGAACGGGCTCGGTAGCCAATCGATCGCCGACAAGAAGCAGAAGTACTCGCAGCCGATGACGTCGCGCAACGCCAGCCCGGCGGCTCGCCACGCGCTCGTCCGCACGCGCACCCACACGTCGTCGCCCGGCTTGACCAAGCTGTCGACCAAGTCGTCGCCGAGCACGTCGCGGAGGCGTTGAACGATGCCTTCGCGCAGGCCGTCGCCGGGAAGCGCCAGGGTTTCGGTTGCGCCGACGTCACTCAATGCGACCACCGCCGACCACGATCGGTTCGCGCATCGACACGTCTTTGATCATCGGCTTGGTGCCCTCGCCGCGCCAACGCGCGCCCATGTCTTCGTTCTTGATCCGTTGCTGCAGCAGGACGATTCCCTCGAGCAAGGCCTCGGGCCGGGGTGGGCACCCGGGCACGTACACGTCGACCGGGATGATCTGGTCGACGCCCTTGGTCACCGAGTAGCTGTCCCAGTACGGACCGCCGCAGTTGGCGCACGAACCCATCGAGATCACGTACTTGGGCTCGGGCATCTGCTCGTACAGACGCTTGATCGACGGAGCCATCTTGTCGGTGACGGTGCCGCTGATCACGACCAGATCGGCCTGGCGCGGGCTGGCCGGAAGCGGGATGACGCCGAGACGCATCACGTCGTATCGCGGCGAGCCGAAGGCCGCACCCATCTCGATCGCGCAGCACGCCAAACCCCACTGGTACACCCACAAGCTGTACGACCGACCGAGGTTGAACAGCGACGTGAGAGGTTTGGGCATCCGCCCTTTGTCTACGAAACCCATGTGCTCATACCCAACGAAGCACGCCCTTGCGCCACGCGTACACGAGCCCGAGGAGCAGGACGAACACGAAGATCCCCATCTCGACCAGACCGAAGCTGGCGTAGCGCTCGAGCTGTGTGGCCCACGGGAAGATGAACACCGCTTCGACATCGAACACCACGAACAACAGGGCAAAGATGTAGTACCGCACCTGGCTCTGCGACCAGCCGTCGCCGACCGGGTCGACACCGCTCTCGTACGCCGTCAACTTCTCGACCGACGGTTTGTTGGGTCGCACCATCGCCGAAATGCCCAGCAACATCCCGGCAAGCAACAGAGCAATCGCTCCGAACCAGACGACAGTGAGGTAGTCGCGCAAGAAGTTCGACATCGCGGCCGACGCTACTACGCGGCGTGAATCGCCCGACAAATGGTCAGGCAGGGGGAAGGGATTGGGTGGCGTCGAGCCAGCCGGACATCCCTGCCTGCACCATCTCACGGGGAACGCTGGTGCCACCCGCCCCGTATGCCGCCCCCGACTTCGGCGGGGTGCCCGCCCGCTCGCGGGCGTAGCCGACCGCAGCGTGGAGGACTTCGGCAAAGCGTTCCATCACGCCCGGCGCGGTGTTCGGCCTGGTGATGCAGAAGTGGATCGCCGGCGGGTTCTGCAGGCCGTTCATCCGCCAGCCGTGCTGCACCAGGTAGTCGTTGACATGGAAGATGTCGACCGCGTCGGTCGCCGACGCCCGGAAGGCAACGTTGAAGAAGGGATCGCCGATCACCTCCAGCTCAGGGTGGCGGCCGATGATGCCGCGCAGTTCGGCCGCCGTGCGGAAGATGTCGGCGGCGATTCGCAGGTAGCCCTCGCGGCCGAGCGACACCATCGCGGCCCATGTTGCCGCGATGATCCCGCCGGAGCGCGAACCACTCATGCCCGGTGAGGTGTACAGCCCGCCCGGCCAGTCAGGAGCCATGAAGTACTGATGGCGACGCAGTTCCGGCGAGCGGTAGAGCAGCACGCTGGAACCCTTGAGGGCAAACCCGTACTTGTGCGTGTCCGCGCTGATCGAGGTGACCCCGGGCAGCCGGAAGTCGAACACGGGCACGGGATGTGCGAGCGCCTCTCCCCAGCACAGGATGAACCCACCGAGGCAACCGTCGACGTGCAGGTTGATTCCCCGTTCGACAGCGAGCGTCGACAGCGAATCGATCGGATCGATCAGCCCATGCGGGTACGTGCCCGCAGAGCCGACGAGTGCAACCGTGTTGGCGTCGACGAGTGAACGAACCGAAGTCATGTCGGCGACGAATTGATCGGTGACGGTTGCCTTGCGCAACTCGATTCCGAAGTAGTGGGCACCCTTGTCGAGCGCCGGATGTGCAGTGACCGGGAGCACGACGTTGGGGTTGGTGATCCCACGCTCGCGGCCCCACTCGCGGTACACGAGCATCGGGTTCATCAGACTCTCCGTGCCGCCACTGGTGACCACGCCACACGGCTCGGGCGCATGAAGCAGACCCGCAGTCATGGCGATGATCTCGCCCTCGAACCGAGTTGCACTCGGATACACATCGCGCTGCAACACGTTGGCATGGCTGTAGTAGCCGAACACCTCGTTCAGGAACGCATAGTGCTGGTGATCGCCCGAATAGATCGAACCACTGATCTTCCCCTCGTCAGCGAGGGCGTCCTCGATCGTCGACATGGCCCGGATCTCTTCGAGTATCTCGTCGCGGTCGCGACCGGCTTGCGGAAGACTGCGCTCGACTTGGTAACGATCGACGTACGGATAGAGCCCCATCGCCGCAACCTATCAACGGGGTCCTTGGTCGTGTCAGTCGCATTCGCGATGGCGTAGGAAGGCCACCAACTCCCCGCCGTGATGGTGATGCCCGCGGGCCACTCGTAGCGGCAGCATCCGCACCAGGTCGTTGGGGCCTGCTGCTCCCGTCACCACCACGTCGGAGTCTCCCGTGGCGGCAGTCGGCATGGTGAAGATCTGGTGGACGCGACCCCTGCGATCCGCCTGGGCGGTCTGCAGCGGAATCATCTGCTGATCCGATGCTTGGAGTTGGATCGTCACCGTCGCTCTCGGTGTGAAGCCCTCGGCTTCGACCCAGACGACCTGACCCGGCGCGGCGCATTCGTCTTCGTCGAAACCACCGATCACTCGTGCCGCCCCGGCCGACGTCGGCCTGCGCACCGTCACATCGAACGAGCTCGTCGCCATGTTGCCGGCCCTGTCGGTGGCCGAGCACGACACGCTCGTTCGACCGATCGGCATCACCGACATCGATCCCGGCACGCACACCACCGGCACCACTCCGTCGACGTCGTCGGTGGCCGATGGAGGCGAGAAGAAGACCGGAGGAGCGATCTTGTCGCCGCGCTCGACGATCATGTTGCGATGCGTACCGACGACGGGTGGTGTCGTGTCGGACGGAGGCGATCCGTCGTTGTCGAGCACCGTCACCAGGTTGCCGCCAGGGATGAACCGATACGGAATTGCGTCGACCTGGTCCACGACCACCGAGAAGTGTCTGGTCGGCCCATTGATCGAGTCATCGGCGATCGGGATGTGCACGTCCGCAGTCGTCTGCCCGTCGGCGACCGGGATCATGAGATCGATGGGCACCGCCGGGTCACTAGCACCCACCTGAGCAGTGTGTGCGAGCACCATCAACGAGCCATAGAGGTTCGACGACAGCTCGAGCTTGACGACAGCGTCGCCGCCTTCGGTCACGGTGGGGTTCCCGGTGATCTGCATGGTCGGTGGTGGCAGCACCGTCACGGTCCACACGCCGGTCGATGTCGTGATCCCATCGGAGACGGTGTAGCTGACCGTGCGCTGAAATGCGGCCGTCGGCAGCGGCGCCGGGTCGTAGTACCGGCTCGATGAATAGTCACAGGTGAAGCCGGTGGCGGGGCCGCCGTCGCAGCTGAGCCAATCCACGTTGGTCGGCTGCGTCACGACCGTCAACGGGTCGCCGTCAGGATCCGACGCAGTGAAGTGGATCGAGTAGATCTCGTCGTACCGAACGGTCATGGATCCACTGCTCACAACCGGCGCTCGATTGACCGCGGCAGATGCCTGCCCGGTCTCGAACCCGACGACCAATGCGACGGCCGCGGCCGCCATCGCCAACCACACAACCCGAGTTGTCATGTCCGTCCTTCGCTTACGAGGCACCCTCGCGAGCACCCGCCCGTTCCGTCCATGGCATCGGTCCGCTCTTCACGCGAGTTGACTCAATTGTCGACGAACAATGAATCACGACTTGGTCAAGTTGACGAGCGCACGGTGAAAGTCGGTGAGCCGTCGAAGTGCCGAGTCCATTGCGTCACGGTTCGCCGGATTGGGTTCGCGGATTGCTCGCACGCGAAGTAGCGACGGCACGTCGTCGATGGCGAGCACACCGAGCGTTGCAAAGGCGAGGAACGCAGCGCCACGCGCGTTGGTGACACGCGGGTTCTCCAGTTGATGCACGGGGCGATCGAGTGCGTCGGCAAGGATCTGCGCCCACAAGTCGCTCTGGGCGGCCCCGCCGCCGAACCGCACCAGCGCGAATTCGCGGCCGACGAACGACTCGACAGCGGGCTGCAACCAAGCAAGATTGACGGCGACGCCTTCCATCACAGCGCGAACGAGATGACGGCGGTCGTGCCGAAGTGACAGCCCGGCGAACGCAGCGCGGATGTCATCGTTGGGACTCGGCGCGATCGAGCCGAGCAACCACGGCAGGAAGTGCACACCGTCTGCACCGACGTCGATCGTCCCGGCGTCGGCCGTCGCCGTGGCGAAGTCATCGCCGTACCCGAACAGGCGCATCGCCCACTCCAGCGCTCGACCACCGACGCCGTTCTCGGCCATCACGTAGTACATCCCGGTCAACGGGCTCGGCACGGCGAAGATCCCGGCGAACAGATCGCCACGGTGCTCGCTGATGTGGCTGACCAGCACCGACGTCGTGCCGATGATCACCGAGGCATCGTCGGCGGTCAACGCACCGGACCCGATTGCCGACGTGATCGAGTCGATGGTTCCCGAGGTCACCGGGATCCCTGCGGCAATCCCCAACTCGTTGGCGGCGGCAGTCGTGAGCGGACCGACGATCCCGTTCATCGGCAGCAGGGGTGGAAGCCTGTCGGGATCCAGACCGGTTGCCGCGACCAGCGTTGGGTCGTACTCCGTGAGCCCCCACACGCGGTTGTCGCAGACGAGGTGCCCGAACATCGTGGATTGCGTTGCGCCCACGCGACCCGTCAGTCTGGCGGTGATGTAGTCCATCGGTTCCAAGAAAGCGGTGGCTGCGTCGTAGGCGTCGGGATGGAACGTTCGCAGAACATGGATGTGGGCGATGTCGTCGTTACCGCTCGGTAGCGGGATCAATCCATGACGTTCGACGAAGAGTGCGAACGACTCATCGTTGAGCAACGACAAGTTGTGCTCCGCGCCGCGGGTGTCCATCCACAACACGCACGGTCCAGTCGGCATCCCTTTCGCATCGACCGGGACGATGCTCATGTACTGGCTCGTCACCGTGACGGCAGCGATCGGCGGCGTCGGGCTCGCAGCAGCAAAGGTCGCTCGGGTGGCGGCGACGATCGCTGCCCACATCTCGCGAGGATCCTGCTCGGCGCCGCCACCGTCGAGGAACCGGGTTGTGACCGGCCGACTCGACCACGCGACGGTCGTTCCGTCGGCGGCGACGATCGCCACCTTCGGGCCGCCGGTACCCAGATCTATGGCCAGGACGCAATCGTTCGTCACGCGGTGAGGTTACGACGTGCTACACCGTTGGGTTGTGAACGAGAGGGCAGACGTGGAAAGGCTCGTGCGCGCCAGTGGTTTGTTCGGCGAGGACGTACGAATTCGTCCGCTGCATGGCGGAATCACCAACCGGAACTACGTGGCCACCACCGACCACGGCGAGTACGTCGTGCGCATCCCCGGCGAGCGCACGGCGTTGCTCGGCATCGATCGTGCCTACGAGGCCGAGGCTGCGATGCGCGCGGCAGACCTTGGTATCGGCCCCGCGGTACTGGGCATGTTGAAGAACGTCGGCACGTTGGTCACCGAGGTCGTCGATGGTCGCCATCTCGAACCCACACCGTTCGCCGAGCGGCTCGACGACGTCGTCGATCTCGTTCATCGCTTTCACGACAGCGGTCCTCTGGCCGGTGCGTTTCCGATCCATCGGATCGTCGAATGGCACGCCCGCGACGCGTCGGCTCATGGTGTGATGGCACCGCCCTCCTACGAACGGCTGCACCAACAGAGCAGGCGAATCGAGGCGGCGTTCGGCAGGGCGCCGATGCCGACGGTGCCGTGCCACAACGATCTGCTGCCCGGCAACATCCTGTTCGCCGACGACCGCGTCTGGCTGCTCGACTTCGAATACGCCGGCATGAACGACGTGTTCTTCGATCTCGCCAACCTCAGCGTCAACAGCGAGTTCGGCCCGGAGACTGACGAGCACCTCTTGACGCTGTACTTCGGCGCCGTCAGCAAGTCGGCGTGGGCCCGGCTGCAGCTGATGAAGATGATGAGCGAGTTCCGTGAAGGGATGTGGGCGGTCGTGCAGCAGGCGATCAGCACGCTCGACACCGACTTCGTCTCGTACGCCCACGAACGACTGGGAAACTGCGAACGTCTGGCCGGGCGACCCGAGTTCGAGAACTGGCTCGCCGACGCGGCGAACCCGATCAGCTGACCGTCGACGCGACACGGGACCGCCCCGGAGGGCGGCCCCATCTCGATGTCGACGCAGGCTGATCAGTTGAGTGCGTCGAGCTCCCGCTCGATCTCCAAGAGCTCTTCCTTGGTCCCCTGGACCTTCGGGCCGGTGAACCACTTCTTCCCACTCAAACTCCAATAGCCAAGGATGAAGATGGCTCCGAGCAGGATCAGCGGGCCCGTGAAGTTGAAGTTGTTCTGCCGGAAGAACACGTTGCCGGCCTTGTCGTCGCTGATCAGGTTCTTGCTGCCCCAGATCGGCCAGAACGGCCAGAACAACGGGGCGAAGAACAACACGGTGATGAACGCGATCCAGACGATCGACGTCCAGCCGACGAGCTTGTGGTACCCCTTCAGGTGCCATGGCCCCGTTTGGAAGTCGGGGTTGGTGAGGCGCAGGTAGATCGGGATGGCGTAGGCGATGTACAGACCGATGACGCAGATGCCGGTCATGGCGAAGAACGCCGTCGAGTAACGACCGGCGCCGCTGCCCCTGACGTACAGCGACGAGGCGCCGACGATGGCCGAAAGCGTGACACCCAGCCACACCGAGTTCGTCGGTGTACGGGTCTTCTTGTTGATCTTGTGCCAGTGCTTCGAACCCGGCAGTGCGCCGTCACGGCTGAAGGCGTAGATCATGCGGCTGTTGGCCGTGACCGACGCCAGGCCGCAGAAGAACTGACCGACGATGGCAATGAACACCAGCAGCTTGGCCGCGCCAGTGCCCACCGCGTTGGAGATCAGCCGGGGAGCGGCATTGACGAGGAACGGATCTTTGGCGTTGCCAAAGACGATGCCGGTGTAGAGGTCGCCGCCGCTCGCGTCGACCGCACCCTTCTTGGGCAGCGCAGCGATCATTGCCAGGTTCAGCACCAGGGCGGCGATCGCCGAGATGTAGATCGAGCGGACGATGGCCTTCGGTGCCTCGGTGCGTGCACCCTTCGTCTCCTCGCTGACGTGAGCAGACGCGTCGAACCCGGTGATCGTATACTGGGCCAACAACAAGCCGAGGCCGAAGAGATACACGGTGATGAAGAGACCGCCGGTCCAACCCGTCAAGCCGGGAGGTGCCTTGTCGAAGGCCCCACCGATGCCTCGCGAATTGCTCGGAGCGATGAACAAGACAGCGGCGATGACGACCACGCCGGCCACGTGCCACCAGACGCTGATGTCGCCCATGATCTTGACCAGATCGATGCTGAAGGTGTTGAGCAGGCCGTGGGCGATGAGCACCAGCAGGAAGATCACGAAGATGCCGCCGACGGTGAGTCGGTAGCCGTCGTCGAACATGCGGATGAAGTAAGCGATGAAGATCGACAGTGCGTAGTCCACGGAGGCGATGACGCCGATCTGTCCGAGCAGGTTGAAGTACCCGGTGAACCACGACCAGCGGGCCGCGTTCTTGCGGGCCAGCTTGGCCGACCAGTAGTACAGGCCTCCAGCCGTCGGGTACGCCGAGCAGATCTCGCCCATCGCCATGCCGACGAGGAGCGCGAAGAACCCGACCACCACCCAACCGATCGTGATCACACGCGGGCCCCCCGTGGCCATGCCGAGGAAGAAGCTCGTCATGCCGCCGGCAAGGATCGAGATGATCGAGAAGCTGATGGCGAAGTTGCTGAAATGGCTCAATCCGCGATGCAGTTCCTGGGCATAGCCCATGCTGTGGAGCTGGTCTCGGTCTTCGTCCATGGTTGTCATACAGGACCCCCTGTCCTGACCCGGCATGGCCCCCGCCACACATCAAGTCGCTGCGATGTTTAGCACGTACGACGACGGCCCTCGCACAAGAGGTCGAGG
This sequence comes from Ilumatobacteraceae bacterium, assembly GCA_025358075.1. GTDB lineage: Bacteria > Actinomycetota > Acidimicrobiia > Acidimicrobiales > Ilumatobacteraceae > JAENVT01. Next base: position 13,953 of record JANYKU010000151.1, on the reverse strand, counting down.
TGGCCATTGATGTATCACGGTCGGGCCTGACAGAATCCAACCCGAAAAGGGTGCAGCTACGGAATGTTTGGACCAACGTGACCTTCAACGAGTCGGCGGCAGGCGGGCGCGCAGATCCGAGCGACATCTTCGAGTTGTCCGATCAGTACATCGTCGAGACCGCCGCGCTCGACCCGATGATCGCAACGTTCTGGGGCATCCCAGGTCACGACGACGTGATGACCGACTACTCGCCCGAAGGCTGGGCCGGAAGGCTCGAGCTCCAACGGCGCACGATGCGCCAACTCGCCGAGCTCGACCCTCGGGATCGGGCCGATCGAATCGCGATCGAGGTCATGCGCGAGCGGGTAGAGGCGGAGCGCGACCTGATCGAGTCAGGCGAGTATCACCACTGGCTCGGCTCGATGAACAGCCATCACGAGTACGTCCATGAGATCTTCGACTTCATGCAGCGAGAATCCGACGAAGACTGGGCGAACGTCCGTCAGCGGCTGGCGGCTGTCCCGGACGCACTCGACAAGCTGCGCGCCAGCTTCATGTACGCAGCAGACGAGGGCAAGGTGGCGGCGCGGCGACAGGCACTGGCGTGCGCCGGCCAGTGCGAGGTCTGGGGGCAGCCCGACGGCGCCTTCGGCGACCTGGCCAGCGAGTGCGAGTCCCTCGACCTCACCGCAGAGGCGGGCAGAGCGGCGGATGCGTTCCTCGATTTCGGACAGTGGTTGCGCACTGACTATTGGGAGCTGGCTTCGCCGCACGATCCGGTTGGCGCCGAGCGCTATCAGTTGCGTGCCCGCTACTACAACGGTGCCGTTCTCGACCTGCGCGACACGTACGAGTGGGGATGGGATCAACTCCACGGCATCGAGCGGCGCGTCGCCGATCTGGTCGAGCAGATACTTCCCGGCGCGTCGCGCGACGAGTGCATCGATCGACTCAACACTGCGCCCGAGTACGTCATCGAGGGCGCAGACAACTTCGTCGCCTGGAACCAGGATCTGATCGATCGGACGATCGCCGAGCTCGACGGAAAGTACTTCAAGATCGCCCCACCGTTACGACGTTGTCAGTCCATGGCGGCTCCGGTCGGAGGGCCCAACACGGCGTACTACACGCCACCGAACGAAGACTTCAGCCGTCCGGGGCAGATCTGGCACCCGGTCGCCGGGCGGACCCACTTCCCGCTGTGGAACGCCTTGACCATCGTGTACCACGAGAGCACGCCCGGCCATCATCTCCAGTTCGGTCAGATGATGTGCCAAGCACACACATTGACGCGCTTCCAGCGACTCGGCGCCTCGATCGACGGTCACTGCGAGGGCTGGGCGCTGTACGCCGAGCGATTGATGTACGAGCTCGGCTACCTCGACGATCCGGCCTACGAGTTGGGGTGGCTCGTCGGTCAGGCGTTGCGCGCAGCACGCGTCATCCTCGACATCGGCTTGCACTGCGAAATGCGAATCCCCAGCAGCGAGCGGTTCCACCCCGGCGAGCGTTGGCGGCCGGAGCTGGGTCTGCCGTTTCTGATCGAACGAACCGGCTACCCGCCCGAGTACCTCGCATCCGAAGTCGATCGCTACCTCGGCATGCCAGGGCAGGCCATCTCGTACAAGGTCGGCGAACGCGTCTGGCTCGAGGGCCGGGAACGGGCGAAGCAGCGTCTCGGTGCGGCGTTCGACCTCAGGCAGTTCCACCAAGTCATGCTCGACATGGGGGCGATGGGCCTCGATCAGTTGCGTGCCGAGCTCGATGCGTTCGGGTCGCCGATGCCTGAGGAATCCGTGCCGGCGGAATCCGTGTGAGCGACACGATCGAGGAACCAGTCGACGAGGTGGTCGGCCGCCGGCTGACTCTCGCCCACGTTGCGTCGTGACTCCTCGATCAACTCAGCGGGCTTCATCCCGTACTTGAGCAGCTCGGAACTGCCGCTCTCGCTGCTCGCCCAGCGGCGAATCATCGTCTCGGTGGCCTCGGGATGGAACTGTGTGCAGAAGCTTCGCCCGAGTCGCCAAGCTTGCGGCCCGATCACGCTGCGCGCCAGCTCGGTTGCCTCCCCCGGCACGGTGACCACGTCGTAGTGCCACTGCATCCATGGGCCCTCGCTGATCACATCGGGCACGTCGCTGACGACCTGATGCCAACCGATCTCGGGCTGCCGGGCCCGCTCGACGGTGCCGCCCATGGCGTGGGCCATGATCTGGTTTCCGTAGCAGATGCCGTAGATCGGTACGCCACGACCGTGTGCAGTTCGGATCAGGTCGGCCTCGGCGGCGACTGATTCGGCGACATGCGGCCAGTACACGCTCCACTCGCTGCCGAGCGTGACGACGAGTTGATACCCGTCGAGATCCGGCCAGTCGCCGAGGTTCTCACGGTGGCATTCGGTGAACGAGTAGCCGCGACGGCGAAATCGTTCTGCGACAAAGCCGCCGTCGGCGTCGACAGCGTTGGCGATCAGCAGTGCGCGCATGGGCACTACGGTACGCGCTGGTATGCCCGCCCCGAAGATTTCCGATGCAGCGATCGATCGGGCCGCGGCTGCCGGGCGCGGCATCGTGATCCACACTGCGACGACCGGCTCTGCGGCGCTGAGCGAGCGCTGTGGTGGCGACATCGTGCTCAAGGCCGAGAACCTGCAACGAACGGGCAGCTTCAAGATCCGCGGGGCGATGAGCAAGCTCGCCGCGCTGGGTCGCGACGCGGCCAACGGTGTCACCGCCGGCAGCGCCGGCAACCACGCCCAGGCGGTGGCGTTCGCTGCCCGACATGCGGGCGTTGCCTGTGAGATCTTCGTCCCGTCGGGCGCACCGCTGTCGAAGATCGAGGCGTGCCGCGCCTACGGGGCGACACTGATCGAAGGCGGCGACTCGCTCGATGACGCCGTCGCCGCGGCACGAGAACGCGCCGCCGAGGCCGGCATGGTCTTCTGCCATCCGTACGACGATCTCGACATCATCGCCGGGCAGGCAACGCTCGGCCGCGAGTTGATCGGCGACGTGCCGGAGCTGCGTCGAATCGTCGTGCCCCTGGGTGGAGGCGGGCTCGCATGCGGCATCGCCATCGCCGTCAAGGGCAACGACCCGACCGTCGAGGTGATCGGCGTTCAGGTCGAGGCGTGCGCTCCCTACGCCGATCGCGTTCCACCGGCAGGTCCGGTTGTCACCCTCGCCGACGGAATTGCCGTGAAGCGACCGGGCGAGATCACCCGTCCGCTCGTGGAGGAATGGCTCGACGACATCGTCGTGGTCGAGGAGAACGCGGTCGCCGACGCGATGGTGCTGTTGATGGAACGAGCGAAGCTGTTCGTCGAAGGTGCGGGTGCTGTGGGTGTCGCCGCGCTGATGTCGAGTCGGTTGGCGCCGGCATCGTCTGGCACAACCTGCGTGGTTTTGAGTGGCGGCAACGTCGACCTCGGTCTACTTCCCAACCTGATCCGCCGTCACGAGACGCAGGCGGGCCGGCGGCTGATCCTGTTCGCCCGGATCAGCGATCGACCCGGTGGCCTCGCCCGCTTGCTGACGCTGTTCGCCGAGCACGGGGCCAACCTCATCGAAGTGGAACACGTCCGCGAAGGCGTCGATCTCCACGTGCGCGAGACCGGGGTGCAAGCGGTACTCGAAGTTCGCGGCAGAGGTCACGCCGAATCAGTCGTCCGCGCCGCAAGGGACTCCGGCTATCAGATCGACGTCGTCGACTGAACCGGAGCTGGCCCGGCAGAATAGAGCGATGAGCCAACCGCCTCCGCTGATCGCCGTGTGCGCGCGGGTTCTGACCTTCAGCGACGAGGGCAAGCGCGACGCGTTTTCCAGCAGCCAGCCGTACAGCCGAGCAGTCGCACGCGCGGGTGGCGTGCCCGTGCTGGTGCCTCCGATCCACGAGCTGTCGGCGAACGCGCTCACCGTGTTGCAACACTTCGACGGAGTCCTGTTGCCCGGAGGCGGCGACATCGATCCCCATTGCTACGGACAGGAACCGACGGAGGATTCGCTGTACGGCATCGTGGCCGCCAACGACGAGCTCGACATGGCGGTGGCCGCGGCCGCATTGGAGCTCGACCTACCGATGCTGGCCCTGTGTCGTGGCATGCAGGTGTTGAACATCGTCCTCGGTGGAAGCCTCGTTCAAGACATCGGCAACGACGAGCATTGGATGCGCGAGCACTCGGTGAAACTCGTCGAAGGTTCGATCGTCGCCGACCTCGTTGGCGATACTCACCTCGACCACTGCCACTCGGTGCATCACCAAGGCATCGGCCGGCTGGGCGACGGTCTGGTGCCGATCGGGTACTCGGAGGACGGTCAGCTCGAGGCCGTGCAGTTGCCGACAAAGACCTGGGTCGTCGGGCTGCAGTGGCACCCCGAAGACACTGCAACCCGTCAACCGCAGCAACAGGCGATCTACGATGAACTCGTCCGGCGGGCAGGCTTACACTGACGACGTGAACCCACTCGTCGTCATCGTCGGCCGACAGGCGGGCGATGCCAAGGGCGTCCGCGGTGCTCCCTTCGCCGCTGGTCAAGCCTATTTCCTGGCCGTCGAACGGGCCGGCGGCATCCCGTTGATGCTGCCGCCGATCCCGGGGCTGATCGACGACATTCCATCGCTGCTGCGTCGTTGCGATGCCGTCGTGTTCCACGGCGGTGGCGACATCGATCCACGCCGTTACGGGCAGGAAGCAACCGAGGATTCGTTGTACGGGATCGTTCCCGAACACGACGCCATGGAGTTGGAAATGGTCGCTGCGGCGATCGCCGCCGACAAGCCCGTGCTGGCGATTTGCCGGGGGCTGCAGATCCTCAACGTCGCGCTCGGTGGAACGCTGGTGCAAGACATCGGCAGCGAGGACCACTGGATGCAGTTCACCGCCAACGAGGTCGACGCCGGGTCACGGATTGCCAAGGCGATGGGAACCGAGACGCCGCAACGATGCCACTGCGTCCACCACCAAGCGCTCGATCGCCTCGGTGACGGGATGCGCGTGGTCGGCCGCCACGCGGATGGCATCGTTCACGCCGTCGAGCTCGATGGTGCCCACTGGATCGTCGGCACGCAGTGGCACCCAGAGGACTCCGCAGCCGACGACGCGCAGCAACAAGGCCTCTTTGACGAGTTGATCCGCCAAGCCACCTGACTAGCCGGGGCGTCTGCACCCTTGGGCGCGATTCCGGTACTGACAGTGCTTGTTCTGGCAGTGCTCACAGCGCGCCCAAGCAAGTTCCTTGGGCGCGATTTCGGTACTCGGAATGCCGGAATCGCGCCCATTCACCCAGTTGGCGCGAACGAAGGCGTGCGCCGATACGGTGCGCGCTGACCGACTTCCCCCGGCAAGTACAACTCCAGGGAGGTCGTATGTCAGTACCGTGGCGCCGATCAATGGATGCGTGGCTTTCTTCGCATCTCGGCATCATCACCGCATCCAAACTCGTCGAACTCGGCTGTAGCGACCGCAACATCCGCAGCATGGTCGACCGGCAAGAGTTCGTCGTCATGCTGCCCGGCGTCTATCGCAGCGCGCAATGGCCGTGCAACCGCGAGCAGCTCATGGCTGCAGCGTGCGGTCGAAACCCGGCGGCACTCATCGGGTTCACCACGGCAGGGCAGCAGTGGGATTTGCGGAAGATGACGGACCCTCGTCTCCACGTTCTCATCCACCACGGTCGCTCGCCGGAGCTCGAGGGAGTGGTGGTGCACCGGTGCCGGCAGATCGACGCCATCGATATCGTTCAACGCAGCGACGGCATTCGCCTCACCAGCCCGCCGCGAACGCTGTTCGACAGCGCCGGCATGATCGGGGAGTCAGCAACTGCCTCGGTGATGGAGCAGTTGCTGAACGAACGGCGATGCACCTTCGGAACGATCACCGACACCGTGACTCGCCTGTACCACCCAAGGCGTCCGGGCAGCACAACGATGTTGGCGGTCATTCGCTCCCGGCCGGCATGGCGCACCGCCATGCAGTCGGGCCTCGAAACATTGGTCCTCGAAGAGATCGCCCGACAGGGACTTCCGGTCCCGACCACTCAGTTCCCGATAGGGCTCCCCGACGGAATCGATATCGCCATCGATTTCGCCTGGCCAAGGCACAGGGTGGCGCTGGAGGTCGACCATCCCGCTTGGCACGCGGGTGCTCTGGAATCGCACCGTGACAAGCACCGCGACCGAAAGCTCGTGTCCATCGGTTGGAGTGCCCTCCGGCTCACCGACATCGACGTTGCCCACGGGCTCGCCGAGGCCATCGCTGACGTCGCCGTCGTCCTCCGAGCTCGGGCAGCCTGACACCGCCGACTGTCCTTGGGCGCGGAATCGGAACTGCGAATGCCGGAATCGCGCCCATGCGACGGTTGGAGAGCCGTTAGGGCCGGGTGGGGCGAGTGACGGTGGCGGCTTTGGCGGCGTCGATCAGCCAACCGGGGAAGAATCCGACGAACAGCGTGAACCCGACCGAGAGCGACAGGGCGATACCTGTCCACAGCGGCACGCGAACGGCTTCGCGGGCATCATCGCCGGCCTCGGGCTCGGAGACCCACATCGAGACCATGATGCGCAGGTACAAGAAGGCAGCGATCACCGAGGCGACCATTGCGATGATGGCAATGGCGTAGCTGTGCTCTTCGACCGCTGCCTGGATCACGCCGAACTTGGCGACGAAGCCCGATGTCAGCGGCACGCCGGCCTGGGCGAGCAACAGAACGGTCATGGCCGAAGCGATCAACGGATGCGATTTGGCAAGTCCTCGGAACGACGCAAGGTCGGTTGCGCTGTCGCCGGTACGGCCGACCATGGCAACGACCGAGAACGTGCCGATGACCAACACCGAGTACAACAGCACGTACAGCAACGCTGAAGACGCACCGTCGCCGCCCTCGGGCTGGCCGGCGCGATGGGCCGCCGCCTCGACACCGATGAGGATGAAGCCGGCGTGGCTGATCGAGGAGAACGCCAGCATCCTCTTGACGTTCGTCTGCACGACCGCCATGACCGAGCCGACCACCACCGTCAACACCGCAAGCACCCAGATGATCGGGCGGTAGTCGTCACGCCAGTGCGGCAGGGCGAAGAGCAGCACGCGGAGCATCGCTGCAAATGCGGCCACCTTGCCAACCGATGCCATGAACGACGTCACGGGTGTCGGTGCGCCCTCGTAGACATCGGGTGCCCAGAAGTGGAACGGTACGGCGGCAACCTTGAAACCGAGACCGACCAGCAGCATGCCGACGCCGGCGAGGATGAACGCGTCGTGGCGAACGGCTGGGACAGTGGTGTTGAACGACGAGACGATCTCGGTGAAGTTGGTGCTGCCGGCGGTGCCGTACACCAACGCGATTCCGTAGAGGAAGAACGCCGAAGAGAACCCTCCGAGGATGAAGTACTTGATGCCGGCCTCTTGACTCTCGATGCGCTTGCGGTGGCTCGCCGCCATCACATACATCGAGATCGAGAGGATCTCCAATCCGAGGAACAACACGATCAGGTCATTCGCCGAACCCATCACCACGCCGCCGATGGCGGCGAGCAGGTACAAGGCGTACACCTCGGGGCCCTCGAGATCTTCGCGACGCAGGTAATCGTCGGTGACGAAGGCGACGAGCACGATCGAAGCAGAGATGGTGATCGTGACGAAGAGCGAGAAGTCATCGAACCGCAGCGTGCCGCCGACCAGGGTGGTGATGCCATGAGCCGAGATGTCGTGCCACAGGAAGAAGCAGAGGATCATCGTCGCCAGCCCGGTCGCAGCGGCGAAGAGTGCGTACAGGTGCCGAGGCCACCGCGGCGCGAGCGCCCCGACGACGAGCAGCACGAGGGCCGCGCCGAGCAGGACCAGCAGCGGGCTGAGCGCGAACCAATTGACCGAGGGCCCGATCAGTGTGGGGTCAGCGGCGATCACGGCGCGACTCCCACCGGCTGTGGATCGGTGTACGACGTCTTCTCACTGACGTGCTCGATCAGCTTCTTCACGCTCGGCTCGATGCGATCGAGCATCGGCTTCGGATAGAGACCGGTGAACACGATCACTCCGAGGAGCGGCAGCATCACGGCAGCCTCACGAAGCTTCAATTCGCCGAAATCCTTGTTGGCCTCGTCGGGCTCGCCGTGGAACACGCGTTGATAGGCCCACAGCAAGTACAGCGCAGCCAGGATGACGCCGCTGGCGGCTACGACTGCCCACCACCTCGCGGTGAGGAACGAACCGATCAACACCAGGTACTCGCCGACGAATCCGTTGAGGCCCGGCACGCCGATCGACGACAGCATCACGACCATGAACACTCCCGCGAAGATCGGGGCAACCTTCTGCAGGCCCTTCAACTCGGAGATCTGACGGGTGTGCCGACGCTCGTAGATCATCCCGACGAGCAGGAACAGGGCTCCGGTCGACACGCCGTGGTTGATGTTCTGCATCACGCCGCCGGTGATCGACTGACTGGTCATCGCGAAGATGCCGAGCACGATGAAGCCGAGGTGGGCGACTGACGAATAAGCAACCAACCGCTTGAGATCCTTCTGCATCGTCGCTGCGATCGCGCCATAGATGATGCCGATCACGCCGAGGGTCAGCCACAGACTGCGGCTCCAACGCGCCGCCTCGGGAAACAGGAACACGCCGAAGCGCAGCAGGCCATACGTGCCGAGCTTCAGCATCACGCCGGCGAGGATCACCGAGCCGCCGGTGGGCGCCTGGGTGTGCGCGTCGGGCAGCCAGGTGTGCAGCGGGAAGATCGGCACCTTGACGGCGAAGGCGACAGCGAACGCGAAGAACAACCATCGCCCGGTTGAGGCGGCGAAGTCGGCCTTGGCGAGCTCGATGAGGTCGAAGGTGAGCGGCCCATTGCCCTTGGCGAGGAACGCTGTGGCGATGATGCCGACCAACATGAACGCCGAGCCCACCATCGTGAACAAGAAGAACTTCGTCGCCGCATACACGCGGCCCTCGTAGCCCCAGCCGGCGATGAGGAAGTACATCGGCACCAACACGATCTCGAAGAACACGAAGAACAAGAAGAGATCGAGGCTGAGGAAGCTTCCCATCAACCCGGCTTCGAGCAGCAGCATCCACGACAGGTATCGCTTGGTGTCGTGATGAGGGTCGGTGCCGGCGATGACGATCGGAAAGATCACTCCGGTGAGCACGACGAGGAAGAGCGAGATGCCGTCGACACCGAGGTGCCAGGAGATGCCCCACGGTTTGATCCAGATGTGCTTGGTGACGAACTGGAAGTCGGCGTTGGCCTTGTCGAACGCGACGAGAACCCACACGCTGAGACCACCCGTGAGCACGCTGGTGAGCAAGGCCGTGAGCTTCACGAACTCAGGACGGCGATTGGAGAACACGGCGACAAGGATCGAGCCGGCGGTCGGCACCAGCACGAGCATGGTGAGGATCGGGAACGAGATCACAGGTTCCCCCGCACGACGACGAACCAGGCGAGCAGCAGCACGACGCCGACCCCGATGGCTGCTGCATAGTTGCGCACGTTGCCGCTCTGCACCGTGCGAATGCGCTGCCCGGTTCCGCGGACCAACCGGCCGACGCCGTTGACCGCGCCGTCGATGACGTTGGCGTCATACCAGGCGACACCTTCGAAGGCCTCGCGACCGGGACCTCCCATGAACTTGCTGACGGCCGCGTCGTAGTACCAGCCCTGGGCCAGCACCTCGGGCTCGATCGGCGCTCGCTTGTGCTTGGCGTACACCATGATCGAAGCCGAGATACCGATGAGTGCGATCGCCGTAGCGATCACTGCCAACGGGATCTTCGCCGTGGTGCTGTCGTGCGTGCCGAGCACCGGCTCGAGCCACGTCGCCAGCCGCTCGGTCGTGTGCGAGAAGGGAAGGTTGATGGCTCCACCGACGATCGACAGGCCGGCGAGCACCACCAGCGGAAGCAGCATGATCGCCGGGCTCTCGTGCGGCTCGAAGTCGCCATGGGCGCCCTGCTCTTCGTGGTGATCGTGCCAACGGGCCTTGCCGTAGAAGACCATGATCACCTGTCGAGTCATGTAGTACGCGGTCAGCAACGCAGTGACGAGGCCGACAGCCCACAGCACCGGACTCTTGTCGTACGCGGCCAGCAGGATGTCGTCCTTGCTCCAGAAACCGGCGAACGGCGGGACTCCGGCGATGGCCAGCCAGCCGACGATGAACGTTGCCGCGGTGATCGGCATCACCTTGCGGAGCGCACCCATGCGGCGCATGTCTTGCTCGTTGTGCATGCCGTGGATGACAGCGCCGGAGCCCAAGAACAGGAGCGCCTTGAAGAACGCGTGCGTGACCATGTGGAAGATCGCCGCGGTGTAGGCGCCGGAACCGACGGCGAGAAACATGTAGCCGAGCTGGCTGATCGTCGAGTAGGCGAGCACCCGCTTCATGTCGTTCTGGGCGACGGCGATGGTGGCCGCGAAGAGCGCAGTCGCGGCACCGACGATGGCGATGAGCGTTGGCGCGTACGACGACGCAACGTTGAGCACCGGGCTGATGCGGCACATCAAGAACACGCCGGCGGTGACCATCGTGGCGGCGTGGATCAACGCCGAGACCGGCGTCGGGCCTTCCATGGCATCTGGCAGCCACAGGTACAGGGGAAGCTGAGCGCTCTTGCCGCGGGCGCCGATGAAGGCGAACAGCGCGATGGCGGTCGCCGTTGTTTGCGCCATGGTGTGCGCGGCGCTGTTGACACCGACCCAACTCAACGTGCCGGTGGCCTGGAAGGCGAAGAACATCGCCAGCATGAACCCCCAGTCACCGACCCGGTTGGTGACGAACGCCTTCTTGCCGGCCGTGGCAGCGCTCTCGCGCTCGTGCCAGAACGAGATCAGCAGGTAGCTGCAGGTTCCTACGCCCTCCCAACCGAGGAAGGTGACGAGCATGTTCTCGCCCAAAACGAGCACCAACATGCTGACGGCGAACAGGTTGAGGTACAGGAAGAACTTGGAGAACCGCGGATCGCCGTGCATGTACCCGATCGAGTACAGATGGATCAGCGTGCCGATGCCAGTGACGAAGAGGCACATCGTGATGCTCAGCGGATCAGCCAGGAAGGCCAGATCGACCTTCAGCGATCCGACCGGCACCCAGGCGAAGACCTTGACGATGTGCTGTCGTTGGTCGGCCGACTTGGAGAGCAGATCGAAGAACGCACCGACAGCGACGACGAACGCCCCGCCGCACATCAGCGTTGCCAAGTAACCGGCCTTGGGATCGCCGAGTCGCCGCCCGAACACCAGGATGATGGCGAAGCCGGCGAGCGGCAGCGCAGGGATCAACCACACGACGTTGAGCACGGGTCAGCCCTTCAGTTCCGCGAGGTCGTCGGCTGTGGCGTTTGGCTTGCGGCGAAGTATGGCGACGATGATTCCGAGGCCGACCACGACCTCTGCTGCGGCGACGACCAGTACGAAGAACACGGTGGTCTGCCCACCGATGTCGTCGCCGAGCTTCTTGGCGAGGGCCACGAACGTGAGATTGACCGCATTGAGCATCAGCTCGACGCACATCAGCATGATCAGCGGGTTGCGACGCACGAGGACGCCAACGGTGCCAACTCCGAACAGCACCGCGGCGAGCACGAGATACCAGGTCGTTGTGGGGACGGCGACGGACGCGATCACGACGTGGTCTCCGAGGGGCTCTTCGGCGCCCGCCGAGCCAGCAGCACCGTGCCGACGACAGCGACCACCAGTAGCACCGAGGTGAGTTCGAAGGCCAGCACGTGATCGCTGAACAGGTCGCGGGCGAGCCTGCGGATGTTGCCGTCGTGGGAGGCGATCTCGACCGAACCCACGGCGTCGCTGGGTAGCGGCTTGACGAGGGCGAGGTTGTCACGCGACGAGATCGCCGCGATGGTGACCAACCCGATCACGCCACCGCCGACCAGCATGGCGAACTTGCGCTGCAGCTTGAATGGCTCGATGCGCAAGTCCTCCGCCGTGTCGACGCCGAGCAACATGATCACGAACAGGAAGAGCACCACGATCGCACCGGCGTAGACGATGACCTGCACGGCAGCGAGGAACTGCGCTTCTTGGGCAACGTACATGACGGCCACGCCGAACAGCGTGAGGATCAGGCTCAGCGCGGCGTGGACGGGATGCGAACGGACGATCACGCCGATCGCTCCGGTGAGGATCATCAGCCCGGCACAGATGAAGACGAACAGCTGCATCTACGGAGCGCTTTCCTCGGGTGGGCGAACCCCGTAGCCCAGCTCGCTGCTCCAACCGACTTGCCCGACGAAGTCGGCGTCGCCGCCGGGCGATGTGGCGCGCATCCAGCCGCTGGTGTGCTGATCTTCGCCTGGCCGCCAGTCTTCCCACGGCATGTGCTGGGGCTTGCCGTCGTCGTCGACAACGAGCTCGGCCTTGGTGTAGACCGCGTCGCGACGATTCGTGAAACTGAACTCGAACAACTTCGATTCGGTGATCGCCTCGGTGGGGCAGGCCTCGACGCACAGATCGCAGTGGATGCACCGCAGGTAGTTGATCTCGTAGACGAACCCATAGCGCTCGCCGGGCGAGGTGGGATCTTGCGGGTCGTTGTCGGCGCCGCGCACGTGGATGCATTTCGCGGGGCAGACACCAGCGCACAGCTCGCAGCCGATGCACTTCTCCATGCCGTCCTCGTACCGGTTGAGGACGTGGCGACCATGCAACCGCTCGGGCTTGTCGATCTTCTCGTCGCGCCCTTCGGTGTCGTTGCCCTTCTTGGCCACCCGACCACCAGAATACGACGTCGTGACGCGCTTGCCACCGAGCAACCGGTGCTGTTTGACAGTGATCAGGAACCCCTCGAAATAGCCCATCAGAACATCGCCCCCTCTCGTTCACGGTTGCGCGCACTGACCTTGGTGGCAAGGCTCAGCAGCCCGGCAGCCATGACCAGAACCCCGAGGGAGATGATGCCGACCGTGGTCTTGTGCAGCCTGGTCCAGCCGTGATCGCTGCCGATGCGCAGCAGTGACAACAGCATGAACCAACCGAGCGCAACGGGGATGAGCACCTTCCAGCCGAGGTTCATCAACTGGTCGTAGCGCAGGCGAGGCAGGGTCGCCCGGAACCACACATAGATGTAGAGGAACACGAGCAGCTTGAGGAAGAACCAGATCGTGCCGGAGAACGGGCCGAGGAACTCCAAGACGTTCTTGTTGCCCGCGATGCGAAGGGGCTGCGGGCCGCCGAAGAACAGGGTGACGATCACTCCGCTCATCGTGACCGTGTTCATGAACTCGGCGAGGAAGAACAAGGCGAACCGGATGCTGGAGTATTCGGTGTTGAACCCGCCGACGAGCTCTTGTTCGGCCTCGACCAAGTCGAAGGGGGGCCGGTTCAGCTCGGCCGTCGCGGCGATCATGAAGATGGCGAACGGGACGAACGCAGTGCCCACAACGTGCCACTTGCCGATGGTCGACTGGAAGGCGACGATTCCGCTGGTGCTCAGCGTGCCCGACACCAGGATCACTGCGGCCAGGCTGAGGCCGAGGGCTGCTTCGTAGCTGACCATCTGCGCCGACGCCCGCACCGAACCGAGCAGCGGATACTTCGACCCGCTCGCCCATCCAGCGAGCATGATGCCGTAGACCGAGATCGAGCTGAGCGCCAAGAGCAGCAGGACGCCGATCGGCGGGTCGGCCACCTGAAGGCGCGTGACGTGGTTGAACAACACGACACTGCCGTCCTTGCCGCCGCTGAAGTCGCCGCCGAGCGGGATGACGCTCCACACCAGAAAGGCCGGCACGAACGCCAGGTATGGCGCCAGCTTGAACACGAAGCGGTCGCTCTTCTCAGGGATCAAGTCTTCCTTGAAGAACAGCTTGATGCCGTCTGCCAGCGTCTGCAGGATGCCCCACGGGCCGGCCTTGTTGGGCCCGATGCGATTCTGCATGCCGGCGATTGCCTTGCGTTCGAACCAGACCATCAGCATCGTGGCGACGAGTCCGACGACGAACACGACGATCACCTTCAA
>JANYKU010000137.1 GCA_025358075.1 Ilumatobacteraceae bacterium | reverse complement strand
CAGCATCGCATCGAGGACCTCCCGTCGATGACGCTCGGCCACCGGAAGACGAACAACCGACGCTGGGTGGTGCTGGTGATCGCCGGTGTCCTTGGCCTCGTCGCGGTGGTTGCTTGCCGGCGCCGGTGTCGCAACACCGACAACGATTCGACAGCCGGTGCACATCTTGCCGAAAAGAGCCTTGCAGTCAGCTAGACCCTTCCCATTTGGGCCTGGGCTCAATTGCCGGCGACCGGAAGCGCGTTGACCTCGGCGATCCCCTTCACGCGCCGCAGGCGCTTCACGTGATCGGCGGAGTTCGGCCACGCTGGGCTATGCGTCAACAGCGTGACAACTCCATCGCGGACGGCTATGTCATCGAGCGCAGGATCACGTCGCAACACCGGGTCAGAGCTGACCGCGGCGCGGACCCGTGCCTCGGTGATCAGTTCGGAAAGGGGTCGGGTCTGGCGCTGGCTGACCGCCCGGCGTAGGAAGTCGGACCAGCGACTCAAGTCCTTTCGGTTGACCCACGCCGCGGACGCCAGGGCGGCGATCCACAACGGGCGAATTCGTCGGCGGACTACTCGGGGGATCATGAGGGTCTTCTTTCCTGGGACGGTTCTCGAAACCGTCGCTCATCCGCTGTCGACCCGGGTGGTACCCAGTCGGCGGAATGATCAAACGCAGCCCGGCCGCCGCGCTTACCCATCGGGTGGCGATTCCTCGCGTAGGTGCTCGCGGAGCTCGGCCAGGCTGGACACGATCAAGCGGCCGACGTGCACCTGGCTGGTGCCGATCTGATCGGCGATCTGCGCTTGGCTGAGCTCTTCGAAGTACCGCAGATAGAGGATCTGACGTTCGCGAGGCCGCAGTGTGTCGAGCAAGCGGGCGATGACCTCGCGATTCAACACCGAGTCGACGTCTGATTCGACACGGGGTGCGGTGCGTCCCGACATGTCGAGGGTGTGCGGACGGTAGGCGCTGTTGGCCTCGAGGGCCTCGATGACGGCTTCCTCCGAGATCCTCATCCGTTCGGCGATCTCGGCGATTCGCGGCGAACGTTGCAGCTCCTTCGACAACGCCTCCGTGGCGGCGTTCACCGCCGGTCGGAGATCCTTGGCGCGGCGTGAGACGTGCACGCCCCATGTGTGGTCTCGAAAGTAGCGCCGCAGCTCTCCCATGATCGTTGGTGTGGCGTAGGCACCGAAGGGAACACCTTGGAACGGATCGAACCTGTCGATGGCGTTGAGCAGCCCGATGCGCGCCACCTGGACGAGATCGTCGAACGGTTCGCCACAATCGGCGAACCGACGCGCCCCACGAGTCGCCAGCCATGACGTGTGCTCGGCGATCTCGTCGCGCAGACTCTTGTCGCGGTAGGTCGCGTAACGCTGCAATGCCTCCTGTAGCCAGACCTCGTCCCCGTCCGTTTGATGCCGTGTCGGATTCACGTGATCGACGCGTGAGCTACTGCCGCCCAGATCTGGGCATGATCGTCTACGAGTTCGATCCCGTGCTGAGTGCAGACGCCTGCGAGCACGGTGCGACACAGGGCGAGGTCGGGATGATCGACGTCGAAACCGCCGAACGCTGCCTGGCCGCGGACCATGAACACGTGATCCTGGACCGAGAACTGAACCTCGATCGGTTCACCTCCACCATGCTCGATCAGCGCCAGCCACACTTCGCTGACAGCGATCTTGATGTCTTCGGTCTCGTCGACCGTGAAGCCCGCCATCGCCGCGATCCCGCTGGCGGCCAACCGCAGCACTCGCGAGAGAGCAGGAGTAGGCGGCAATCGAATGAGCACCGGACCGATCATCGAATTCAACGGGTCAGCCACGGCCGTCCTCGATCGAGAACTGGTCGGTCGTCCCGGTGATCTGCAAGAGCCGCAGGACCTCGTTTCCGACGTGTCGGAGCACAACGTTGGTGCCTTGTTCGTGAGCCCTGCGGCTGACGCCGAGCAGGCAGCGCAAGCCCGACGAGTCGATGAAGAACACGTCGCCCAGGTCGATGATGACCTGGCTGTCGCTCGGACCGTTCAGCAAAGCCGCCTCGAGGATCGGGCCGCCTGCCACGTCGACGTCGCCATGAACGACGATCACGCCAGCCTGGTCACGCTCCACAGTGAGCGACTGGCTGTCTTCCATCTCACTCACGATGTGCCTCCTGGTCGGGCGAACTGGTCGGTGGTCGGGGTGGACCCACACGCTAGGGCCATAGCTGGGCCGGCGTCGATCCTTGTCCTGACCGGTAATGAAGGTTTTTCTTGAAGTGATGTTTAGCTCCGATGCGGACGCGGTATTAGTGCCGTTACAAATGCACAGAGGAGCTGAGGAGGCACAGTGAGCGTCGATCATCCCGAGCGCCCGACCATCGCCGATTCCCCTGTGCTCAAGAATCCTGTCTCGTCGTTGACCCGTCCCCAATGGCGACCAGGAAGTGGTTACGGCGACGGCCCGAACATCGTTCGAGGCCGTCGCCATGACCCCCGCTGCCACTTTCAAACAGATCGCTGAGACCCCCAGCGAGCGCGCTGAAACCCCCAATCAGCGACCCGAACGTGCCTGGCCCGATCCGTCACGGGCCGGGCACGTTTGTTTCCCGGCTCGAGTCCCCGACGTTTTGAGTGACGACGTTTGCCAGACTCTTCTTGCCAGACTCTTCTTGAGAGCCGACGTCGTCAGGGACGCGAGCCCATCAACTTGAGCCAACGTGCGTGGGATCTCACTGCCTGCCAGGGAGACGCGTGGCTCAGAACGACGAGCCGTCGCTCGTCGCATACGTGGCTCAACCGTTTGGCGACCAGCGGGTAGACCGTATGCGGAAGCCGGGGAGCGAGGTGGTGCTCGACCTGGAAGTCGAGACCGCCCATCAGCCAATGAAGCACTCGCCGGCCGATGCGCGTGCGGCAATGCACGTCGGCGGTGGTGCGCAATTGATGGGCGACGAAGTCGGAGCCCCGTCTGGGGACATCGGGTGAGAAGAACTCGGCCAGCTCGGCGCAGTGGGCGAGCTGGAACATCGTTGCCAGCAGCAGTCCGACCGTCCACGAGATGGCCAGGTAGAAGGTCAGCACCACCCACCACCGGTGGTACATCAGTGGGATGGCGACCGCCCAACCGATGTGGATCATCTTGCCCAGGGCGAGCATGGCGACGTCGCGCCGTCGGGGCCGGCGGGGGAATCGCTGCCGACTGACGCCGTGGTTCGCCAGGTCCACCCAGTCGGAGATCAAGAACCACTGCAGCGTCAGAAAGCCATACAACACCCACATGTAGAGGTGCTGATACCGGTGCCACGGGTGCCACGGTTGATCGGGGGCGAGCCGTGCGAACGGAGCCTGATCGATGTCGGCGTCGAACCCGACGACGTTGGTGTTGCCATGGTGCAGGTTGTTGTGCTTGAACCGCCAGATCCATGAACTGGCGCCCAGCAGATCGCCGGTGTAGCCGGCCAAGTGGTTGACGGCGCGCGAGGTGCTGAACGAGGCGTGGTTGGCATCGTGGAAGACGCTGGTTGCGGCCGCAGTCAGGGCGACGACCAGCACGACGGCCGAGAGCACCTTCTCCACGACGGATGAGTGGGCCACCACCAGCGACCAGTAGCTGCCGACAGCCAACATTCCGATGACGACGGCCTTGAGATGGAGGTACCGACGGGCGACGACAAGCTCACGCGGCGAGGGCCGCATGGCCTCGGTCAATGACCACTGGTCGTCGATCGACTGCTCTGGCAGTGCCTCGATCGTCTGCATGACCTCGCTCCTTCGCATCTCGGCGGATACCACCTGCCGAGGTTCGGAGCGGGCACACCACGCGGGGCTCGAGTGGCAAGGTCACACTAGCTGGCATCGACGCGATTCTCAGTCAGGGCTGTTGCCGAGCGCCGTTTGTGAGCTAGGATTCGTATACGTCGCTGCAGTACCTGACCCGGTCCAAACCTTGCCGCCCGCTCCGTCGTACAAGTGGAAAGCAAGGTCAAGATGGCAATCCGAGTTGTACCGCGCGGTCGCGTCGCTTGAACATCGATCAGTCGGTTCGAATCGCAGTTGCCTTCGCGCGTGAAGCCGCGAAATCGCCGGCGTCGAGCCTGTGCGCTGCCTGTGTCGACGTGTTGGGTGTGACTGGCGCTGGGATCACGGTCATGGGCGGCGGACAAGCTGGGCCACTCTGTGTGTCGAACGAGCGGATGGCGGCGCTGGAAGACTCGCAGTACACGTTGGGCGAGGGCCCCTGCTACGACGCCTTCCATGCCGGGCGACCCGTTCACGCACCACGTCTCGACCCGATCGAGCTCATGCGCTGGCCGTCGTTCGTCGGGGTCGCCAACGAAGCGGGGATCGGAGCAGCGTTCGCCTATCCACTGGCCATCAAGGGCGCGAGAGTCGGTGTACTGACGCTGTACCAGGCTGCCGCGGGAGAGTTGAGCGCAGCGCAGAACGAGGACAGCATCGCCTTGTCGGAGGTGCTCACCGAGATGGTGCTGAGCCTGCAGGACGCCGCGCCAGTTGGTGAGCTCGCCGCCGAACTGGAAGAAGCCGTCACCTACCGGGCCGAAATCCATCAAGCCGCCGGCATGGTCTCGATGCAACTTCAGATGCCGGTCGCCGAGGCACTCGTTCGGATCCGCGCCCATGCATTTTCGACGAGTCAATCGGTCGGCGTCGTGGCCGCGGATATTGTCGGTCGTCGATTGCGGCTCGCGAATGACCGCAACCAACTACAAGGAGGGATGTAAGACCGTGTCTGACAATGCCGAACAAAGGGCTGTCACTCGGCAGGCGCTGACCGCGACCACCTTCGTCGAGATCGTTGACACCCTCGTCGACAACTTCGATGTGATCGACGTGCTCACGGTGCTCACGTCGCGCAGCGTCGAGTTGCTCGAGGCTGCTGCGGCCGGGATCCTGCTGGCAGACGAAACGGGCCAACTGAGGGTGATCGGCGCATCGACGGAGCAGGTCGAACTGCTCGAACTTTTCCAGATCCAGAACGACGAAGGTCCGTGCTTGGACTGCTTCCACGCCGGGAAGATTGTTACCAACGCCAACCTGGCACTGCCGTCTCCGTGGCCGCAGTTTGCGGCTGAGAGCGTCCGTAACGGCTTCCCCGCGGTGTGTGCCGTGCCGCTTCGCCTGCGGGATGCGATCCTCGGGTGCCTCAACCTGTTCATGTCCGAGGCGGTTGCGTTGACCGATCCCGAGGTGGCGCTCGCGCAGGCTCTTGCCGATGTGGCCAGCATTGCCATGGTGCAGGATCAGGCCACCCGCCAGGCGGCGATCAGAGAAGGGCATCTTCAGCAAGCGCTGATCAGTCGCATCGTGATCGAGCAGGCCAAGGGGATGCTTGCCGAACGCGGCGGTCTCGAGATGGACGAGGCATTTGCCCGGCTCCGGTCGTTTGCCAGGAGCAACAACCTCGGCCTCACCGATGTCGCCGAGGCGCTGGTCGCCGGAACTACCTCGATCGACGAGGTCTTCCAGGCGCGCCAAGCACAACACCCGCACCCGAACCTGGCTGATCGGCCCGGTCACTAGCGCGATCTTCGTCGGCTTCCTTCGATGGCGTGCCCTGACTGGGCAGTGCGATCGTCACGGTGAGGCCGCCGCCCGGGGTGTCTTCGAGTGTGAACGTGCCACCCATCGCGGTCACGAACCCTCGGGCGACCGCCAGGCCGAGTCCGACCCCGTCGTGGACTTGGTCGTCACCTAATCGTTGCAAGGGCGTGATGACCCGCGCTCGGTCCGCCGCCGCCACCCCCTGACCTCGATCGACGACGCGCAGGTGGACGGAGTCGCCGATGCGTGCCGCCTCGATGCGAACACGTCGGCCCGGCGGGTTGTGACGTAGCGCGTTTCCGATCACGTTGGCAAGACTTCGTTCGAGCAGCGCTGCGTCACTGAGGATCGGCGGCACGTCGGGTGCGACGTCGATGTCGACGTCGTCGGTTCGAACGTCCAAGCTCTTCAACGCCGCGTCCACGACTTCGGTCACGACGGTCGGTCGGGTCTCGACTGCGAGCGCTCCGATCTGGAGCCGGCTTGCATCGAGCAAGTTGCCGACCAGCCTGTTGAGCCGATCGGTCTCCTCGTCGACAGTCGCAAGTGCCTCGGCGAGCTGGTCGTCGGTCCACTTCACCGCCGGATCGCGGAGGCCCGAGATCATGGCCTTGATCGACGCGAGTGGAGTGCGCAAGTCGTGTGAGACCGAACGCAGCAGCGCCGTGGGAAGTGCATCGACTTCGGCCAGCGCCGCAGCCTCGGCCGCTTCGGCCACCAGCCGCCCGCTGTCGATTGCGACAGCGAGCTGGTCGGCGAACACACGCAACAGGCGTTGATCGTCGTTCGACAATGGACGTCCGAACACCTGAAGCGTTGCGCGGAGTCCTGTATTGGCCTGCAGCGACGACGCCAGCGGCATCGACGTGCTGGGCGCGCCGCTGACGTCCCCAGCAGCCGCGAGCGTGAGGAGCCCATCGGAGTCGGTACCGGCAATGCGCACACCCGCGAGATCGAACGTCTGGCGAAGCAGCTCGACCAGCTGTGGCAGAGGTTCCGGATCTGCGGCGAGACTGGTGGTCGAACGGGCCACTGCCTCGGCCTCGAGCCGGGCTCGGCGCGCCTCGAGCGCCCGACGGGATGCGACGTCGACCAGAGTGCCGACGCCGACGGCGACCACGATGAAGATGATCAGCGCCGTGAGGTTTTCGCCTTCGGCGATGGTCAGTGTGCCGTACGGCGGGACGTAGAACCAGTTCACCAGCAACGAGGCGGCAACGGCAGCGCCGGCCGCGACGATCTTGCCGCCGAGCGCGGCGAGCGCCACCACCAGGGCCAACGCAAGGAGCAGTTCTGTGGACAAGGCGATGTGCTCGCGAAACGGAACCGTGAGAACCATCAGCAACGGGAGACCTACGGCGGTCAGCAACCAGCCCGCGAGCACGCGGCGGCGATCGATTCGGGGCGGAGCTCGCAATGGCGATGAAATGCTCCGTTCACGACCACCCTCGTGGGCGATGACATGCACGTCGATCTCACCTGCAAGGCGTGTCACGCGGGCCACGAGCGATCCATGGAGCAGTTCGTGCCAGCGGCTGCGTCGCGTAGCACCGAGCACGAGCTGGGTGGCCTTTTCTCGCTTGGCGAAGGCGACGAGCGACTCTGCGGCATTGTGACCGACGGCTTCGTGCACCGTGCCGCCGAGTTCGACGACCAGTCGCTGTTGCGACGCCAGCGCGTCGGTGGTGTCGACGCTGAGCCCGTCGTCGATTGCGACATGCACCCCCAACAGCTCACCTCGCACCCGCCCGGCCATCCGTGCCGCGCGGCGGATCAGATCCTCACCGCCGGCAACGCCGGTGATGCCCACCACGACCCGTTCGCGCGTTTCCCAGGTGTCGGAGATGCCGTGCGCGTCGAGATAGCTCTGCAGCGACTCCTCGACGCGATCAGCAAGCCAGAGGAGGGCGAGCTCGCGAAGCGCGCTCAAGTTGCCCGGACGAAAGTAGTTGGCCATGGCGGCGTCGATGCGCTCGGCCGGATAGATGTTGCCATGGGCGAGTCGGCGGCGGATCGCCTCCGGAGACATGTCGACGAGTTCGAGCTGGTCGGCCCGGCGCACGATCGCATCCGGCACCGTCTCGCGCTGGGTGGTACCCGTGATGCGCGAGACGACATCGTTGAGCGACTCGAGATGTTGGATGTTGACCGTCGAGATCACGTCGATGCCCGCGTCGAGCAACTCCTCGACATCCTGCCAACGTTTCTCGTTCTTCGATCCCGGGGCGTTGGTGTGCGCGTACTCATCGACAAGCACGACCTGGGGTCGGCGCTGCAAGATGGCGTCGAGGTCCATCTCCTGCAGCGTTGTGCCGCGGTACCCGACCTGCTTCAGAGGTATCAGTTCCAGATCGCGGATCTGGCTTGCTGTCTGGTTGCGGCCGTGTGTCTCGACGATGCCGATCACCACATCGGTTCCGCGCTCCTTGCGGCGAACGCCTTCGCCGAGCATGCGGTAGGTCTTACCGACACCCGGCGATGCGCCGAGGTAGATGCGCAGAACACCGCGTGCCACGGCCCTAGCCCGTCGTGATCGCGAGCATCATGTTCAGGCTGCGAGCTTGTCGAGGGCGAGGTTCAGCTCGACGACGTTGACGCCCGGCTCCCCCAACACCCAAAGCTTGCGCCCGTCGGTGTACTTGTCGACCAGCTTCGTCACCACTGCGACATCGAGTCCTCTGGCCTTGGCGACCCGGGGGGTCTGCAGACGAGCGTTGGCGACGGCGATGTTCGGGTCGAGGCCGGAGCCCGAGGCGGTGACGGCGTCAACCGGCACGAGGGCATCGGCCCCGAGCCCGTTCTCAGCGCGGTAGGCAGCGACACGGTCGCTGACCGACTTGAGGAAGTCCGGATTCGTCGGGCCGAGGTTCGAGCCGGAGCTCGCCGAGCCGTCGTACCCTGCGCCGGCGGCTGACGGGCGCGGGTGGAAGTACTGCGGTGCAGTGAACGACTGACCGATCAACTTGCTGCCGACGACTACGCCGTCGCGCTTGATGAGCGAGCCGTCAGCCTTGTTGTGGAAGGCCACTTGGCCGATCAAGGTGCTGAGCAGTGGATAGGCAACTCCACAGACCAGTGTGAGCACGAGGACAGCCAGGAAGGCGGGCCGCAGTTGGCGGATCAATGCACGCATGGTTATTTCACTACTCCTGTGACAGTGACGAGAAGGTCGATGAGCTTGATGCCGATGAACGGAGCGATGATGCCCCCGACTCTGTAGACCAGCAGGTTGCGTCGAAGCACCAGAGATGCCGCTTCGGCGCGGAACTTCACGCCGCGCAGGGCAAGTGGTACGAGGATGATGATGATCAGGGCGTTGAAGATGACTGCCGAAAGGATCGCCGAACGCGGGCTGTCGAGCTTCATCACATTGAGCCGGTTGAGCACCGGTAGCACCCCGGAGAACATGGCCGGAATGATGGCGAAGTACTTGGCGACGTCGTTGGCAATCGAGAAGGTGGTGAGTGAACCGCGGGTGATCAGCAATTGCTTGCCGACCTCGACGATCTCGATCAACTTCGTCGGGTTGCTGTCGAGGTCGACCATGTTGCCAGCCTCTTTGGCAGCTTGCGTACCGGTGTTCATCGCCACCCCGACGTCGGCCTGGGCCAGGGCGGGGGCGTCGTTGGTGCCGTCGCCGGTCATCGCCACGAGGTTGCCACCGGCCTGCTCGCGCTTGATCAGCGCCATCTTGTCTTCGGGCGTGGCCTCTGCCAAGAAGCCGTCGACGCCGGCCTCGTCGGCGATCGCCGCGGCGGTCAGCGGGTTGTCGCCGGTGATCATGATGGTGCGGATGCCCATCGCCCGCATCTGGTCGAAGCGCTCGCGCATGCCGGCCTTCACGGTGTCCTTCAACCGGATCACACCGAGCACCCGCCAGGGTGCTGCCGGCGTCGAGCGGTCGATCACGACGAGGGGGGTCGCGCCGTCCTTGGAGACCCGCTCGACGACCGGCAACACTTCAAGGGGAAATGAGCCACCTTCGGCCTCGACGAACCGTCGGACGGAATCGGCCGCACCCTTGCGCACTTGACGCCCGCTGCTCATGTCCATGCCCGACATTCGGGTCTGGGCAGTGAATGGTACGAGCACCGCATTGGCATCCTCGACGATGGTCAATCCGAAGTCGTGCAGGCCCAGTTCGACGATCGATCGTCCCTCGGGGGTCTCGTCGGCGAGCGACGACACGAGCGCACCTTCGGCGAGGTCGCTCGCCGAGACTCCCGTCACCGGAATGAATTCCGATGCTTGTCTCGACCCGTAGGTGATCGTGCCGGTCTTGTCGAGCAGCAGTGTTGTGCAGTCACCTGCCGCTTCGACGGCACGACCGGACATCGCCAGCACGTTGCGCTGCACGAGTCGGTCCATGCCGGCAATGCCGATCGCCGACAGCAACCCGCCGATGGTCGTGGGGATCAGGCACACCAACAAGGCGATCAGTACGATGATGCTCTGCGGTGCGCCAGAGTAGATGGCGAATGGTTGCAGCGTTGTCACGGCCAACAGGAAGAGGATGGTCAATCCGGCGAGAAGGATCGACAAGGCGATCTCGTTGGGCGTCTTCTGCCGGTTGGCACCCTCGACGAGCGCGATCATGCGGTCGAGGAACGTCTCGCCCGGCTTGGCCGTGATGCGTACCACGATTCGGTCACTCAGTACGCGAGTCCCGCCCGTGACCGCTGAACGATCACCTCCGGACTCGCGGATGACCGGTGCCGACTCGCCGGTGATCGCCGACTCGTCCACCGTGGCAATGCCCTCGACCACCTCGCCGTCGCCGGGGATGATCTCTCCGGCGATGACGATGCACAGGTCGTCGACCTGGAGTGCTGACGATGCTTTCTGGGTGGTCGTCCCATCGGGCATCTTGATCGTGGCGATCGTGTCGGCACGCGTCTTGCGGAGCGCGGCGGCCTGCGCCTTGCCGCGCCCTTCGGCCATCGCCTCGGCGAAGTTGGCGAACAGCACGGTGAACCACAGCCAGGCTGCCACGAGACCGGCAAACCAGTTCTGCTTCGAGGTGGCGTCGGAGAGGTCGCGGATGAACAGGTAGGTGGTCAGCACCGAACCGACCTCGACGATGAACATCACCGGGTTGCGCATCATCGTGCGGGGGTTCAGCTTTTTCAATGAGTCGACCGAGGCGGTCTTGACGATCGCCGGATCGAAGATCGACTTCGATCCTGGCGCCTTGGTGCGCACTTTGGGCGCACGAGGCTCGGGTGTTTGTTGCAATGTTGCGGTCATGATTTCCTCAGATGTTGGTCACGGGTCACAGTGAGAAGTGCTCGAGAATCGGTCCCAGGGCGAGCGCTGGGAAGAAGGTCAATCCGGCGACGATGATGGCGACTCCGGCCACCAGGAAGCCGAACAGTGCCGTATGGGTAGGCATGGTTCCGACAGTCGCCGGCACCTTCGGTTTGCGCACCAGCGCACCGCCGATCGCCAAAGCAGGGATGATGGTGAGGAAACGGCCCATCAGCATCGAGAGGCCCTGGGTGGTCGTGTACCACTGCGTCCCGGTCCCTTGGTAGGCGAATGCCGAACCGTTGTTGTTGGCCGTGGAGGCGAAGTTGTACAGGATCTCCGACAACCCGTGTGGGCCCGATTGATAGGTGTTCGCACTCTTCAGCACCGCCGATGCCGCGGCGAACGGCTTCATCGCGAACGGCATTGCCAAGATGTAGATAGCGACCAGCTTCATCTCGGCCGCCTGGATCTTCTTGCCCAGGTACTCCGGTGTGCGCCCGACCATCAATCCGGCGATGAACACGGCGAGCAGTGCCATGATCAAGACACCCACCAAGCCGACGCCGACGCCGCCCGGGGAGATCTCACCCAGCATCATGTGCATCATCGGTGCCATTCCGCCGAGCGGCGTGAACGAGTCGTGCATGCAGTTGACCGCACCCGTCGACGTGCCCGTCGTCGGGGCGGCGAACAGGCCGCAACCGGCAGCGCCGAATCGGAGTTCCTTGCCTTCCATGTTGCCGCCCGACTGAGTCGTCGAGATCGACTGATCAACTCCTGCTGTCGTGAGCTTCGGGTTGCCGTTCTGCTCGGCGAGCATGGTGAACACGGTGAAGACCATCAGTATCCCGACCATCACCGCCAGCAGGATCCTCGCCTGCCGCCGGTCGCCCACGAGCCGGCCGAACATCGACACCAGTGAAAGGGGGATCAGCAGGAGCGAGAAGATCTCCAAGATGTTGGTGACGGGGTTGGGGTTCTCGAATGGGTGCGCCGAGTTGGCGTTGTACGGTCCACCGCCGTTCGTGCCGAGCTCTTTGATCGCTTCCTGTGACGCGAAGGGTCCCCCGGGAATGGCCTGAGTGGTGACCTGAGTCGTCTTGTCGATCGTCGTCGCCGTGGTGTTCCCATGCAAGTTCTGGACGGCGCCTTGGGAGATGAGCACTACCGTGAACACGAGCGCGAGTGGCAGCAGGATGCGTACGACGGTCCTGGTCAGGTCGACCCAGAAGTTGCCGATCGTGCGTGAACGCTTCCGGGTGATCCCTCGAATCAGGCCGACCACAACAGCCATGCCGGCCGCGGCAGACACGAAGTTCTGCACGGTGAAGCCGATCATCTGGCTGAGATGACTGATGGCCGCCTCGCCGGAGAACCACTGCCAGTTGGTGTTGGTCACGAAGCTGATCGCCGCGTTGAACGATCCCATTGGCGAGACGCTCTGACGATCTGTCGGGTTGAAGAACAGGCTGCCCTGAAGCCGTAGCAGTGCGTAGAGGAAGAGCACCGACATGACGCTGAAGGCCACGAGCGACAGCGCGTAGACGTTCCAGCGTTGTTCGCGCTTGTGGTCGATGCGGCACAACCTGTAGATGAACCGTTCCACCGGGCCGAAGAACCGGTCTCCTGGGGCGGAGCCATCGGCTCGCACGCCGTACACGGCGGCCATGTACTTGCCGAGGGGCGGCACGGCGACGGCCAGCATGGCGATCAGTACGAGACCTTGGACGATTGCTTGCCAACTCATCAGAAACGCTCCGGGAACACGAGGACCAGCAACAGATAGATGACGGCGAGCACGCTCAAGATGAGGCCCGCGGTGTTGTCGAACGCGGCTGCGATCACGGCGTCACCACGTCATTGGCTCCCGCCAGCGCGGTGATCAAGGCCGCCGGCTCGCTGTCAGGGGCGGAGTCAGTACCCCGACCGGCCTCGGCGATGTCGTCTGCACCGATCATGCGATCACAGAATTGGATGAAGAGCGCGCAGAGCACGAAGAACGCGATGATCACTGCGACATAGACGACGTCACTCATTGGTCTTGCCCCTCCTGGGGATGAGGTCGGCCGCATCACGGACGGCAGGCGTCGGCGCGGCGGAGACATTCCTGTTGTTCACGCAGCCGTTCTACGCAGCCCCGATCTGGCGTGCACCAATAGTCACGGTTCCTTCACGGGCCGCGTGCAGTCCTTCACGCGGTCTTCACACGACGACGGCGGTGCTACATGTCGATGGCGTTGCGCGTCGTTTCGACGAGCTCGGCGAACTCGGCGAGTGCGGCGTCGCCGATGGACCCGTAGATCGGCTCCAGGATCTTCGACGTCAGCCGCTCTGCTTCCATTCGCGCATCGCGCGAGACGTCGGCGTCGCCGAACGGACCACTCCACCCAAGATGTTCGGCCCACACCGGCCCACTGCGAGGCAGTGGAGCGGGCGAGGCGAGCACGGCATCGAGTGGGCTGAGCCCGCACGCGAGGATGGCGACGATGTGGGCACCGCCGCGCAACTCGCGCAGCACGTGCATGGTCAGTGCAACGCGGGCGTTGACGTCGCCGGGTTGCGGTTGGGCCCGCCAACCGGCGAAAATCGTGCCGAGTGAGCCGTCGGCGCTATTGGCGATGCTCCGGCCCAGCTCATCGAGGCGCGTCATTCGCGAGGGGTCGAACCGAGCGAGCTCGGTCGAGCCCCACGCGCAGCACAGGTCGGTGTAGGCGTCGGCGGCGCGCCGGGGGGTGAGGCCGGCCGGTAGCGATTCCCAGGCGGCGCGCACGCGGTCTGGTGCCAGGAAGGCGAGCCCGGCCGCGGCAACATCGGCGTCGCAATCACCAAGCACGCCGGCTCGTCCGACGATCCACAGATCCGAACCGGATTGCAGGCCGAGGTCTGCGGCGAGCTGATCCGTCAGCGGCCCGGTCATCCAACCTCGAACGAACTGCTGGATCGGCTTGAGCACGCGCTCGACCTGATCGGCGACAGTGGTGGTGGTCATCGGTGGGGTACTCCTGTGCTCATGCTCGTGCCACGGGTGCGACTGCGTCGTGCCAACGGACCCATGCGGCCAGATGCTCGGCGGGCGTCGAGTACCCGCCGCCCATGCTGGAGACGCGCAGATGGGTGGCACCGAGATCGCGGAAGGCGGTTGCGGTATCGACCCAAGTCTGCGGATCGTCGTCGGCAGAGATGCGCATGCCGCATTCGATACCGAGCGTCGAGGGATCGCGCCCGGCGGCAGCGGCGTAGCCACAGAGCCGATCGAGTGCACCGGCGAGCAGATCTCCCGGAGGGAACTGTGGCATCCATCCGTCGGCGAGGCGCCCGGTACGTTCGAGCACCTTCTCGACCAGGCTGCCGACGAACGAGCCCATCCAGATCGGGATCGGCCGCTGCACGGGCAGCGGGTTGATGCCGATGCGATCGAGGTGGTGCCAGTTGCCATCGAAGGTGACCAGCTCGTTGCTCCACAGTTGCCGGAGCACGGCGACCTGCTCCTCGATGCGGCGACCACGGTTGGAGAACTCCTGATCGAGCGCCTCGTACTCCATCCAGTTACGACCGATTCCCACGCCCAGACGCAGCCGCCCCGAGGTCAACAGATCGAGCTCGGCAGCCTGCTTGGCGAGCAGCACGGTCTGGCGCTGCGTGCTGATGACGATCGCCGTGGCCAGTTCGAGGCGGGTGGTGACGGCCCCGAGGAACGTGAGGAAGACGAGGGGTTCGTGACACGGCACGTCGTAGGTGTGCACCTTCTCGCCCGGTCGCTGACGATCGGGGTGTGCCCCGACGACGTGATCGTTGGTCAGCACTCCGTCGAAGCCCGCTCCCTCGACGGCCTGAGCCATGTCTTTGAGGAACGCCGGGTCGTTGCCGATGTCGCTGTCGATGAGCATCGCGCCGAGTCGCACGACGTGGAACGTAGCAAGGGGACGTCGTCAGCCCCGAGTCGCCGCCGCCGAGCGCTGGCCCTGTGCAAGCAGGCCGAGCAGCTCTTCGACGGTGTCGACACAGCGCACGCCGAGACCTTCGAGCGCCGGTCGGGCGTCGATCGGCAGGCTCTGCCCCGTGTCTTGGTTGAGGATGCCACCCATGTAGATCCGTCCACCCCACTGCTCGTTGCTCACTCCGTCGGCAATCCGTTCACCGAGCGCCAGCGCGTTGCCGTTGTACACGCCGACCACGATCGCGTCGGCATCTTCTTCGATGGCCGCGCGCGCAATGCCGTCGATCGAGCTGTTGGCGCCGAGCAGGATCACTTCGGCGCCTGCCCGCGGCAACACTCGGGCCAGCGCGTCGCGGACGAGGTCGTGCACTTCGAGGACGGCGAGAACAACACGGACTCCGTCGAGGCGTGGTGTGGACTTGTCGAGACGATCGGCGAGACGGCGGACGTGCGAGGCCTTCCAGGGTTCGAGCCGAGCGATCTCGGCGGGAGCCGCGAGGTCGACGCGTCCTTCGAGATCGGCCATCGAGGTTCGTCGTAGCGCCAGCAGCACCTGCGCGGCGTCGCACACGTCGACGCCATCGTTGCCGAGTACGGCGAGGGCCCGATCTCGGAAGTCGATGGCGTAGGCGGCGGTCATCGAGCCGAGCTGCTCGAGGCGTGGCCAGTCGTAGGCGTTCGGCGACTTGCGAACTTCGCGCTCGATCTCGTGGGCGAGCAGGTGCACCTCGACGATCTCGGCGGCGGTGGGGATCCGTTCCGCCTCGGTGAGCGGCACCGGGTTCACGGCGTGACCCGTCGGTCGCCGCAGTTGCAAGGCGATGTCGCACATCAGCTGGGCGGTGACTGCTGCCGTGTTGCGGGCTCGGTCGCCCGGTCGGTGATCGACCGTGTTGCCGTAGACCATCGGGCCGATGGAGTCGCGTCGACGGAGATCGTCGAGTGCGAAGTGGACCACGGCTCGGCACTCGGGGCTCTGGATCGTGTTGCCGAAGCAGTGCGCCAGCCGCGCCCCGATCAGCTCCTCGACCACGTACAACTCGAGCGCCGCCCACCCGACGTATGCACCGAAGTGACTGGCTTGCGTCGCCGATCCGTCCTCGAGGTTCGAATGAGCGAGCGCGCCGTGCTCGCGCAGCGCGCCGATCGCGGCAAGCGCCCTCACGGTCTCCTCGGTGACGAGCACTTCATCCGAGCCGCCGATCAGGTCGTAGGCGGTGTATTGACCGACGTTTCCGATCGTCGTGACCCCTGCCGACAATGCCCGCAGTGTGTTCTGGAACCCAGCCGGGAAGCCGATCATGTAATCGCCGAGGTGCGGCTGGATCGGTGCTGCCTCTCCCAAGCGCTGCCATTCGTGCGGGCCGATTCGCGGGCCGGTCTCTTTGATCGCGAGGTGGCGCTCGCTTTCGGGAACCCCCATCGCCCGGTCGAGTGCCAGACCGAATCGATCGACCGAATGACCCTTCTCGAAGAGCGCAACGTACACCTCGGCCAGCGCCACTTCCGTCGCCGACCATGTCGACAGGCCCACGTGCATGTGGTACATCACCCGACCCTGATCGCGGCAGCGTCGCTTGTACTCGGCTTCCGATCGGGCTCCGTTGGCCCGGAGAAAGGCGGTCGGCGGTGCCGGCGGGGGTGCCGCGTCGCGGCCTTCGGCGATGAGTTGAGCGCCGGCCAGCATGCGAGGCACGGGTCAAATGTACCTGGGCAAGCGCACACGTGCCCACGTGCGAGGCGCCTGACAGACTGGATCAATGCCGCGCGGCGCCTTACGCATCTACCTTGGTGCTGCCCCTGGCGTGGGTAAGACCTACGCGATGCTCGGCGAGGGTCAACGTCGCAAGGAGCGCGGCGCCGATGTTGTAGTCGGCGTCGTCGAGACCCATGGACGAGAACACACCATGGCCCAGCTCGGCGACCTCGAGGTGGTGTCGCGCATCGCTGTCGAATATCGCGGCACAGTCCTTCAGGAGATGGATGTCGAGGCGATCCTGCGCCGTCGTCCCGGCGTGGTCCTGGTCGACGAGTACGCCCACACGAACGCGCCGGGGTCGCGCAACGAGAAGCGATGGCAAGACGTCGAACTGCTGCTCGACGCGGGAATCGATGTGATCTCGACGGTCAACGTGCAGCACCTGGAATCCCTCAACGACGTGATCAGCGAGATCACCGGGACCGTGCAGCGCGAGACCGTGCCCGACGCGATAGTTCGTCGTGCCGATCAGATCGAACTGGTCGACATGACCCCCGAGGCGCTGCGCAGGCGCATGGCCCATGGCAACATCTACCCCGCCGAACGCGTCGATGCCGCGCTGAACAACTACTTTCGGCCGGGCAACCTCGGTGCACTGCGCGAGCTGGCCTTGCTGTGGGTCGCCGATCGGGTCGAGGAATCCCTCACCACCTACCTCGCGGCCCACGGGATCAGCAAGACCTGGGAGACACGCGAACGAATCGTCGTCGGTATCACCGGCAGGCGCGGCGGCGACGTGGTGATCCGCCGGGCGGCACGAATGGCCGGTCGGGTTAGTAACGATCTGGTCGGGGTGCACGTCTTTTCCGAGGATGGGCTGAGCACCGACGGCGATGAAGAGCTGTCGGTGCAACGGCTGCTCGTCGAACAGCTTGGCGGTCGGGTGCACGACGTGGTAGCCACATCACCGGCCGAGGGCCTGGTGGCGTTCGCCCACGCCGAGAAGGCCACGCAGTTGGTCTTGGGTGCGAGTCGCCGCGGTCGCGTTCAGGAGCTGTTGCACGGCTCGTTCGCCGGTCGGGTGATTCGTGCCGCACACGGCCTCGACGTGCACGTGATCGCCGACCAGGAGCTGGCCGCCGAGCCGCGGAGGCAGCGGCGACGACCCGATTCCAGAGTTCGGTGGCAACGGCTCGTTGCGTGGGGCCTCACGTTGCTCGGGTTGCCCGCGCTGGTCGCCGTCACCGTTCCATTTCGCGACTCGCTGGCGCTCTCGACCGATCTGCTGGTGTGCCTGGCAGTGGTGCTGGCCATCGCCGCCATCGGCGGAAGGGTGATCGCCGTGGTTGCTGCAGCCGTGGCATCGCTGTTGCTGAACTGGTTCTTCGTCGAGCCGTACAACACCCTCACGATTGCCGAGCCGGCAAATGTCGTGAGCCTTGTGGTGTTCGTCGGGCTGGCCATCGTCGTCGGCTCGCTCGTCGACATCGCCGCCCGTCGGGCCTACGAATCGCAACGAGCGCGCGTCGAGGCAACGGCGCTGGCCCGATCGGCGGCAAAGCTCGCCGCGGACCCTGAGGCGTTGCCCGGCCTGGTGGAACAGATTCGCACCACGTTCGGACTCGATCGGGTTCGACTGGTTTGCGACGATGGCGTCCGCCGCGGTTACGACACGTCCGAAGCACCGATCACCTCGCAGCCGGTCGCAACCCTACCCGTGGGTTTCTCCTTGGCACCGGGGGGTGCCTATCTGCTCGAGCTGCATGGCCGGGCGCTGTCCGATGACGATCTGCGTGTGCTGCGCGCCTTGGCCGACCGGCTGGCCGTGGCGATCGATCGTTCACAACTGGGTCGCGAGGCGGCCGAGGCGGAAGCGCTTGCCCAGATCGATGCGGCGCGCACGGCGCTGCTGCGCGCCGTGTCGCACGACTTGCGCACGCCCCTGGCTTCGATCAAGGCAATGGTGTCGGGACTCCTCGAGTCGGACGAGGTGCAGTGGCGTCCCGAGCAGGTGCACGACGCCCTGGTGACCGTCGATGAGGAAACGGACCGTCTCAATCGGCTGGTCGGTGATCTGCTCGATGCCAGCCGGTTGCAGATCAGTGCACTGGCCGTGAACTACCAGACGGTCGACGTTGCCGAGTCGATCGGCGTGATCCTCGCCGGCATTGGCCCGGCAGCAGATCGTGTCGAGGTGGAAGTTCCCTCGGTGCTGCCGCCGGCCTACGGCGATTCGGCGCTCCTCGAACGCAGCCTCGACAACGTCGTGACCAACGCGCTGCGCCACGGCGGGCCGCTCAGTGTTCGAATCACGGTGGGAGTCGTCGGCCACGAGGTCCATGTGTGCGTCATCGATCGCGGCCCGGGCATCCCCGAGCACCTTCGGGAGCGGATCATGGCCCCCTTTCAGCAGCTCGGTGACGAGCGAGCCGGCGGCGGTGTAGGGCTCGGGATGTCGATCGCCCAGGGGTTCGTGCAGGCGATGCATGGCAGGCTGGAGCTCGATGACACACCAGGAGGCGGATTGACCGTCATCATCGCGCTACCGGTCGCCGAGTTGGGAGCCGCGAAATGACGCGAATCCTGGTGGTCGACGATGAGCCGCAGATCCGCCGTGCGCTGAGTCTCCATCTCGGCGTCCGTGGATACGAGGTCTTCGAAGCCGACACCGGTGAACGCGCTATTCAGGTTGCGGCAACCGAACACCCCGATGTCGTGCTGCTCGATCTCGGTCTTCCCGGCATGGATGGCGCGCTGGTCATCCAGGCCTTGCGCGGCTGGACGGACATGCCGATCATCGTGCTCTCCGTTCGCGACGACGAGCGGTCGAAGGTGCAAGCGCTCGATGCCGGTGCCGACGACTACGTCACCAAGCCGTTCGGCATGGCCGAGTTGCTGGCCCGCGTTCGGGCGGTCCTGCGTCGACCAGCGGGCACTCAAGAGTCGAAGGCCGACGTGAACACGTCATCGTTCCGGCTCGATCTCGCCGCCCACCGAGCGTTCGTCACCTATGGCGACGACGACGGCGAGGTACGACTGACGCCGACCGAGTGGGCGATCGTCGAGTATCTCGTGCGCTATCCCGGCCGGCTGGTGACCTATCGACAGTTGATCACGGCGGTGTGGGGAGCTACCTACGATCCAGATCCCAACCTTCTTCGCGTGCACGTGGCCCACATCCGCAGGAAACTGGAAGTCGACGGGGCGCGACCGAAGCACTTCATCACCGACTCCGGCATGGGCTACCGCTTCGACGACGAAGCCTGAGTGCTCAACCGGTGAGCAACGGTGTGATAGCCGCCTGGAGGTAGGGCTCCAACCACAGCGACGTGGCCGTCGTCATATGGCTGTTGTCGCGATAGACGAGGAGGTTTCCGATGACCACGGGGCATTCGCTCGACGTGCACAACCAATCTCCCGTCGGCACGAACGTGGCGCCATGGGCCACTGCCGCGTCGAGCTCGACGGCAAGACGACCGGGCATGACGGCCGCAGCCCGCGGGTTCATGCACGCGCTGACATGACGGAGGTGGGAAGCAACGCACCCCGGTACGTCGTTCAGCGGGGTGGGAGTGTCGCCGAGCACGAGCACGTTCTTTGCCAACGGCCGCATCTCGTCGAGGGTCGTCTGCATTCCGTTTCGCCACACGTCGTCGGGGTTGGCGCCGATAGCGCTGCGGGTCGTGGTGTACCGGTAGGCCGACATGATGATGAGGTCGGGATGCTCGGCGGTGAGCTGCGCGATCACCTTCTTGCGCCACGGCCCGCACTCCGGGCCACGGGCTGGATCGGCGATCGGAATGTCGGCCATGGGACACCCCTTCTTGGTACGCACGTCCAGGCGCCAGTGGTTCTGCACGGCCATCTCTTGCAGAGCCGGAAACCATTGAGCGGCGTGCGAATCGCCGAACAGGGCAATGGTGATCGCTGATGAGGTATCCCCGTAAAAGCAGTCCTTGCCGGCGACCTGTCCATTGCTGAGAATGCAACCATCGGCGTAGATCTTCGGCGTGTCGGAACGTGCCTTGGCGAGACTCGGCGACAAGTTCGACGGAACGATCTCGGTGATCACGCCCTGCTGCAAGGTGGCGGCGTTGGCGGCGATCATCGCCGCGATTGCGCTGTCGGACGCCGGCTGCGTCGTCGAGATGGCGGTGGTCGCGGGCGGTGCCGTCGTGGTCGAGGCAGTGGGCGACGTGATCGATGGCGTCGCTATTTCGGCGGTGGTGCCTGGCACGTTCGACTGCGCAAGCGTGGTGGTCGGAGCCGGCACCACCAGCGTCGGAGATGCGGCGACGCGCCCACCCGTGAGAGATGGTGACAGCAGGATCAACACGGCCGCGAGACCGGCAGCGGTGAGGCCGAGTGAGGCGCCGACCGCGAAGCTCCGTCGAGCGCGAGCGCCGAGCCACACCGATCGCCGCGCCGGGTTCTCGACGAAGCGGTAGGAACCGGCGGCCAACAGCACCGCGAAGCCCACCGCGGC
Source organism: Ilumatobacteraceae bacterium (assembly GCA_025358075.1). Taxonomy (GTDB): domain Bacteria; phylum Actinomycetota; class Acidimicrobiia; order Acidimicrobiales; family Ilumatobacteraceae; genus JAENVT01. Next base: position 1,806 of record JANYKU010000137.1, on the reverse strand, counting down.
GAACCGCTCCAACGGGCTGAGTGGGCCGAACCTTGCCGCGGCGAGAACGAGGACCGGCCAATGCCACAGGTAGATGCCATACGACCTTGTTCCCACCCAGGTCAGTGGTCGGCGGTTCAGCAGCGTCGTCGGCCCGAAGCGGTAGCCGTCGGTGCCGGCTGCCAGCACCAGCACCGTTGCCGACACTGGCAGAATCGCGGCGACCCCTGGGAAGCGGGTGAGATCGCTGAACGTCGCGGTCGTTGCCACGATGACCGCCAGGCCCAGCCAACCGGCGCAGGCCCGGATGGCGCCAGGAATCCTGTTCGGCACTGTGCCGGCAACTGCCAGGGCTGCTCCGGCGAGAAGTTCCCAGGCCCTGGTCGGCAGGAGGAAGAACGCTGCCGGCTGATGCTGTGGAGTCATCCGGATGCACAGGATCAGCGACCCCGCCATCAGAACGCCGATCAACGCCGCCGGTAACCAGCGCGCCCGTCGACGAAACGTGGTCGCGGCGAGCAAGAGGAGCGGCCAGCCGAGGTAGAACTGCTCCTCGAGGGCGAGCGACCAGAAGTGCAGCAGCGGCGACGGCGCGAGCTGCGACGCCAGGTAGTCGTTCTGGCGATGGGCGAACACGATGTTGACAGTGAACGTCGTCGCTGCGAGCCCGTCACGCATGAGATCTCGCTGCGAGAGTGGATCGAGCACGAAGCGTCCGACGACGAGCGTGGCAACCAAGACGACGAATGATCCCGGAAGCAGCCGGCGTGCTCGGCGCGCCCAGAAGCCCGGTAGCGCCTGTGGTCCGGACAGGAGCAGATCGCGCAGGAGCAGAGATGTGATGAGGTATCCGGAGATCACGAAGAAGACGTCGACGCCGATGTAGCCACCGTGAAGTGGTCCAAGCTTGGCGTGATAGGCGAGGACCGCCAGTACGGCGATCGCCCGCAGGCCCTCGATGTCTCCGCGGAACTGCGATGTGTGTGTCGTCGACGCGGCCGGGTTCGAAGTTGCCGGAATCGTTGAGGTCACACCGGCAGCATTCGTTTCTTGCTGGCGAGGTCTTTGCCGAGCATCACCACCACCGTGGCGTCGCCCAACTTGGCCGGCCCACCGGTGATCCAGACGGGTACCGGCATGCGCGTGACGGTGATGTCGCCCATCACGCGGCCGACCGATGCGGCCACATCTGCGCCGGCAGGAAGGTAGTACACCTTGCTGACGTCGAGCCGTTCCTCCGGGCCGACGCCGTTGGTGGCACCGCCGAGGTGGAACCCGCGTGCGGCGAGCTCCTGGGTGAGCTGCTTCGCCGCGCCGTTCACGTTGGACGCATTGGCAACGATGATCACCGCACCCTCCGTAACCAGCGGGATCGTCGTGGTCGTCGTCGGGGGGATCGTTGTGGTCGATGTCGTTGTCGTGCTCGACGTGCTGGTGGTCGGCGTAATCGTCGTAGTCGTCGTGCTGGTGGTCGGTGGCACGGTCGATGTCGTCGTTGTCGTGGTGGTCGTCGCCGCCTTAGGTGGCCCGAACGTGCAGCCGGCCAGCCCCGGACACAGCGCGATCAGCGCAAGGGTCGCGCTTCGCCACCGAATCGACATCGGGCCGACAGTACCGCCACTGCCCGCGAAGTAGCAGGCACCCGCGCCTCGGTGCGCGCCGCACACGCAGGAGCGATCAACGGCGGTTGAACTGGGAGAGGCATTCGCGCCGGCTCATGCGGCGTCTCGTTTGGGTGGGCCGGTGGTCATGATTGATCCGTCGGGGAGTTGGATGGTGAGGGTGCGGTCGGGTTTGAGGGTGAGCAGCCAGCCGTCGTTGTGGATG
>JANYKU010000183.1 GCA_025358075.1 Ilumatobacteraceae bacterium | reverse complement strand
CGAGACTCTTCGACGACGCACAGGGTCGTGGCGTCTCGCCGATCGTCGAGGCAGATCGGGCACAGTTCGCCGTCGGCGAAGTTCCAGCAGCGCGTGCAGAAGCGCACCCGGGCCTTGGCGTCGCTGATCGACATCGCCAATCGAGTCACGTCTTCGGTCGGCAGCTTGAGGAGATGGAAGGCGATCCGCTGAGCGGACTTCGGGCCGATGCCCGGCAGCCGGCCGAGCTCGTCGATCAGCGCCTGAACCGGCTGGGTGTAGACCGCCATCAGGTGCGCTCGTCGATGATCTCGGAACCGGGAAAGGCTTGCGCCAATCGGTCGATCGGCGAGATCACCGCGTCGGGTGGTACATCGACGAGATCGCCCGTATCGACGTCTTCGTCTGCCGGCGCGGGTTGGGCACGCTTGAGTTGCACGACGTTGTCGTCGTGGGTCGATGCGTGATCGACCACCAACGACAGGCGGATCTGTCGACCCGCCGCGCCGGCAAGGGCCCGCTCGACTTCTTGGCGGTACTCCTCGGCGCGAATCCGATGTGGCTCGCCGGCGAAGGTGATGACCAACGCACCGTCTGACATCGCCCCCACGTGTGCGCCCATGTAGATCGCCTTGGCCATGCCGCGCAGCGCCGGTCGGACCTGCTTCTCGAACAGCGCAGCGATCTCGCCGTCGGCGATCTCGCCGGCGACCCCACCCCCACCCGGGCGCGGCGCCGGTGCAACGACCGGAGCAGCCGGCTGTTGCGACGGGTGCCCCTCGGTCGACACCGATGGGGGAGCTGCTGCTGCCGCGGGTGGGGTCGAGCCTGCGCCCTCGCGCCTTGCTCGGCCGCCGATCGTCGCTCGACCAGTGCTGTCGATTGGAACGGCCTTGGCGGCAGGAGCCGGCAGGCCGTCGGCGACGGCCTGCTCGAGGCGTTCGAGGCGCGACATGAGACTGTGCAGATCGGAACCGGCGGCATCGTGGGTGAGCTGCACCAGGGCGACTTCGAGCAGCAACCGTGGGTCTGGGGCGTGACGCATCTCGACCAGCATCTCGCCGAGGCGCTCCATCGACCGCACGATCGCGGCCGCGCCGAGGCGCGTGGCTTGCGACGACACCTCGCTCTCGCGCTGGGCCGGTAGCTGCACCAGCTCCGGTGCCATCAGTGCGAGGAAGCAGTCGCGCAGGTGACGGATGATCTCTTCGGTCAACGTTCGTGGATCTCGTCCTTGGAGCACCGCATGGGCGACAACGGCCAGGGCTCGACCGGGATCGTGCTCGATGAACGCCTCGACGAATTCGTCGAGCGGCGTGATCTCGGGCGCCTCGCCACCGCTGGCGGCCACAAGCTCGAGGGCCGAGATGGTGTCGCGCGCCGAGCCGCCGCCCTGTCGCAGGACCCCCTGAAGGGCCGCATCGCTGAGCTCGATCTCGGCATCGGCGGCCAGCCAGCGGATGTGCTGCTCGAGCACATCCATGGGCAGCAGGTGGAACTGCAGGTGCTGCGTGCGGCTGCGAATGGTTTCGCTGACCTTCTGCGGATCGGTGGTGGCCAGCACAAACACGACATGCGGAGGTGGCTCTTCGAGTGTCTTCAGCAGCGCTGCCTCGGCGGCCTTGGAAAGCATGTGCACCTCATCGAGGATGTACACCTTGTGGCGACCGGGAGTGCCGAGCGAGGCCTTCTCGATGAGATCGCGCATCGCGTCGACGCCGTTGTTGCTCGCTGCGTCGAGCTCGTGCACGTCGTAGCTCGTGCCGCGCTCGACGGCGAGGCACGAGTCGCATTCGCAACACGGTTCGCCGTCGACGGGGCGCTCGCAGTTGAGCACCTTGGCGAGAATTCGCGCCGAGGTCGTCTTGCCCGTGCCACGCGGGCCGGAGAACAGGTAGGCCTGCCCCTCGCGTTGGTTGATGACCGCGTTGCGCAAGGCGCGCACCACGTGCTCTTGCCCGCGGACCTCGCTGAAACGGCGCGGTCGGTAGCGGCGGTAGAGCGACTGGGTAGCCATCGAGTCGAGCCTACTCAGGGGGTGCGACAATGGTTTCGCTCGCATCCTGTCTGTGGGGAGCGCGCCCGAGGTGGCCCCAGGCCCCAGCGCTGATCCTCTAGCGTTGAGCTACCTGCATGAACAGCACATCTACGCCCACACGCGCCGTCCGTCGCGCCCTCGCCGTGTGCTTCGGCGTCGCGGTCTTCGGCGCGTTCGCCGTTCCCCGTGCAGCGGCTGCCGACAACTCGCTGGTCTCATCGTCGCCGACGGCGGGTGCCTCGGTCGACTCGTCGCCGCAATCGTTGTCGCTCACGTTCGCCAATCCGCTGGGCGCGACCAACAACATTCAAGTCGTCTGCAACGGGTCACCGGTCTCGGTCGGTACTCCGCAAGTCGGTGTTGACGGGATCTCACTCACTGCCTCGGTCCCGAATCCGTTGCCGAAGGGCAACTGCGTGGTCTCATGGCTGGTGAGCCAACCCGACGGGCAGGGCGGCGGCAGCTCGACCTTCTCGTTCACCATCGTCAACGACACTGCCCCGGCCGCGGCAGCTGCCGCGACGACACCCGTGACGGGTTCGACACCGACCACTGGCTCGACGGTGCCCTCGGCCACGATCACACCGAACCATGGCACCGTCGTCGTCGAATCGGGGTCTGCCGGGCCGCTCGGTCTCTCACGACTACTGATCTCGCTCGGTGTCGCCGTGCTGTTCGGGTCGCTGGTGCTCATCGCCATTGCCTGGCCCGAAGGCGTGGAGTACATCCTCACCGTTCGTTTCCTGCGGTCGGCCTGGCTGCTCACGCTCGCGGTCGCGGTCTTCAACACCGCATGCGTGGCCGCGCGCATCACGGGCAAGGGAATCGGCAGCTCGCTCTCACCGACCTCGTGGAAGAGCCTCACCGATACGACGCCCGGCATTGCCGCCCTCGCCCGTGTGATCTTCGTGTTCCTCACCGGCTGGGTCGTCATGCGTCCCGAGCGGGTCATCGATCCTGCGACCCAGTTGCCCGCATTGGCACTGCCTGGGCTCGCGGTTGCCACGCTCGGCTTCAGTCGTAGCGGCGGTCAGCTGGCGTATCTCGGATATGCCGCGGGCATGGCACACGCCCTGGCGATGGCCGTGTGGCTCGGTGGGTTGATCCTGCTCGCCCGAGTCGTGCTGGCGGGTCCGGGTGAGGAAGACCTCGTGCACGCGGTGCGCGGCTTTGCCCGCATCTCGACCCCCGCGTTGACGATCACGATCCTCACCGGCTTCGTCCAGATGTATCGCCTCGACTGGGGCGAGATCTTCACCAGCAGCCACGGTCGGGTGCTCTTCCTAAAATCGATCGCCGTCGGGGCGATGGTGTTCCTCGGCGTCGCTGCTCGCCAGTTCATCAAGGAACGCGTCGCCAGGGTCGACGCAATGACGGGCCAACTGGCCGTCCGGTTGCGACGTGCCGTCGGCATCGAAGCCGTGTGCGGCGTCATCGTGCTGGCTCTCACCGCGTGGATGCTGTCGCTGTCGCCACCCAAGGTTGCGGCGACATCCGACACCACGAAGGGTCTCGCCGCGAAGCTGCACATCACCAGCCCCGACGCCGACGTGACCGTGCGGTTCAGCGCCGTGATCGGTCCCAATGCGGTACGAGTCGACGTCGTCAAACCGCGCACCGGGATCGTCGGCTTGGCCGTCGACTTCGTCCCGCCGGCCGACGCATCCGCGCCGGGTATCACGCTCAACGTGCCGCTCGGTGCGGCGGGCACGGCCATGCTGCCGCTCGAGCAAGGGTTGCCGCTTGGTTCGCCCGGGGTGTGGACCGTGACGGTGCGATTCGGCGCCACGGCGATCGGTTCGAAGACGGTGCTGCTCACCGATTCGTCGAACACGGCTACGACGCCGCCGCCGTAGCGGCTTACGTCGGTCGTCCGACGACCGATGCGAACGCGACCGGGCTGGCCACTTCCAGCTGGCTGTAACGGCATGATTCCGGCTCTCGATCCGGCCGCCAGCGAAGGAACTGCGATCCGTGACGGAAGCGGCCCTCCTGCAACTGTCCGAAGGTGACCTCGGCGACCCGTTCGATCCGCAGCGGGACCCAACGGAGATCCTTGCCGGCGTTCCATCGGCTGCCACCGCCGGGCATGCGCGTACCCGACTCCCCTGCCCGCGTCATCCACTCGGCCCAGTCCTTCCACGGATGGTTGTCGAGCGCGTTGTGGGTGAGCGGTTCCAGTTCTGCAAGGAGCTCGGCTCGGCGTTTGACGCTGAACGAAGCGACCACACCGACGTGGTGCAGATCGCCATCGTCGTCGTACAGGCCGAGGAGCAATGAGCCGACTCCGTTGCCGTCCTTGTGGATCCGGTAGCCGGCGATGACGCAGTCGGCAGTGCGTTGATGCTTGACCTTGACCAGCGTTCGCTTGTCGGGCGTGTAGGGATCGCTCAGCCGCTTGGCCACGACACCGTCGAGCCCGGCGCCCTCGAACTCGGTGAACCAGTGCTGGGCAACCGCTGCGTCGTTGGTCGACGGGCAGAGGTAGATCGGTGCGGTGGCAGTGGCCAGTTGCTCGGCGAGGAGTCGATGACGATCGGCCAACGGGCGATCGAGCAGCGAATCGTCGCCAAGGGCGAGCAGGTCGAAGGCGACGAACGACGCCGGTGTCTCGACCGACAACCGACGCACCCGTGACTCGGCCGGATGGATGCGTTGCAGCAATGCGTCGAAGTCGAGACCGCGATCATCGGTCGCCGGTACGACGATCTCGCCGTCGACGACGCAGCGCTCGGGCAGCGAATTCAAGAGCGGCGTCAGCAACTCGGGGAAGTAGCGGGTGAACGGTCGCTCGTTGCGGCTCGCCAATTCGATGTGGTCGCCGTCGCGAAAGACGATGCAACGAAAGCCATCCCACTTCGGTTCGTAGTGCCACCCCTCACCAGCCGGAATCTCGGTCGCAGCCTTCGCCAGCATCGGCGAGATGGGCGGCGTGATCGGCAACGTCATCGGCGCAAGCTTGCCAGGAACATCGCCAAGTGGGGAACCAGCCGCACGGCGATCGCCGTCCAAGAGTTGAGCGGCTCATGCGAGCCGCGCTCGGAGGAGGCGTGAGATGAACACACGTTGGGTTGGAGTTGTCGTCGGTGGAGCAGTCGTTGGCATGATGGCGGTCGGCGCCGCGGCATGGGTCGGCCGCGACGATCCGAAGGCGACGGTCGCCTCGCCACAGCCTGCGCCGGCAGCCGGTTCGATCGTCAGGTCGATCACCGTGAACGGTGAGGGGAAGATCAAGGTCAAGCCCGACACTGCCTCGCTCAACGTCGGTGTGCAGGCAACGGCGACGACCGCCACCGAGGCCTTGTCGCAAGCGAACACCAGTGGTGCCGCACTGATCGCAGCACTGAAGGGCGCGGGAGTGAGCGACAACGACATCGCCACGTCTGGTCTGTCGATCTATCCGCAATACGGCGGGAACAGCTCGATCATCACCGGATATCAGGCGTCGAACAGCGTGACCGTAACTGTTCGCGACATCACCAAGACGGGCCCGGTGATCGACGCGGCTGCCGCGGCTGCGGGTGATCACATCACCCTTGGTGGCGTGTCGTTCTATATGGACGACACCGAAGCCCTGATCGGTGCCGCACGTACGGACGCCATCAACAACGCCAAGAAGCGGGCGACGGAATATGCCACGGCTGCCGGCGTCACGGTGAGCGGTGTCGTGCAGATCAGCGAAGTGTCGGTCAACAATCCGATCCCGTTGATGTATGCGGCTGCTGCGGACTCGTCCGCAGGCAGCCCCTCGGCGCCGACTCCGATCCAGACCGGCACGCAGGATCTCACCGTGTCGGTCACGGTCGTCTACCAACTGACCTGACATTCGGTACCTGCGGCGATGCGTGTGAGGCCAACTCGGCGGTCGAACTAACGTGGTCGGCAATGAGCAATCCGATGGACGCCAAGCTCGAAGATCTTCGGCAGCGCCGTGCGCAGGCCTACCACGCCGGTTCGCAGCGCTCTGTCGAACGCCAGCACGAGAAAGGCAAGATGCTGGCCCGCGAGCGGCTTGACTGCTTCCTCGACCCGGGTAGCTTCCACGAGCTCGATCTCCTGGCCCGCCACCGGGCTCTGGCGTCGGGGCTCGAAGAACGGCCGTACACCGACGGAGTGATCACCGGTTGGGGCACCGTCGACGGACGCAAGGTGTTCGTCTTCAGCCAAGACTTCACCGTGTTCGGCGGAGCGCTGGGCGAAGTGTTCGCCGAGAAGATCCACAAGATGATGGATCTGGCGTTGAAGGTCGGCGCGCCGGTGGTCGGTCTCAACGACGGTGCCGGAGCGCGCATCCAAGAAGGCGTCGTTTCGCTGGCGAGTTACGGCGGCATCTTCTACCGCAATGTGTTGTCGAGTGGGGTGGTGCCGCAGATCTCGGTGATCCTCGGGCCCTGCGCGGGCGGTGCGGTGTACAGCCCGGCGATGACCGACTTCATCTTCATGGTCCGCGAGTCGAGCCACATGTTCATCACCGGTCCCGACGTGGTGAAGACCGTCACGGGTGAAGAGGTCACGCTCGAAGAGTTGGGCGGGGCAATGAGCCATGCCTCGAAGAGCGGCGTGGCCACCTTCGTGTCGCCCGACGAGAAGTCGTGTCTGGAAGACGTGCGTTTCCTGCTCAGCTTCTTGCCGTCGAACAACCTCGAAGAACCACCGTACGTCGACACCGGCGACGACCCCGACCGGTTGTGCCCGGCGCTCAACGATCTGCTGCCACCCAGCCCGAACCAGCCGTACGACATGAAGGCGGTCATCCGCGAGGTCGTCGACAGCGGCGAGTTCTTCGAGTACTTCCCGCATTGGGCCCGCAGCATCGTCTGCGGGTTCAGTCGCATCGAAGGTCATCCCGTCGGCATCGTCGGCAACCAGCCGTTGATGTTGGCCGGCGTGCTCGACATCGAGAGCTCGGAGAAGGCCGCCCGCTTCGTTCGCACGTGCGATGCGTTCAACATTCCCCTACTTACTTTTGTGGATGTGCCCGGCTTCCTTCCCGGCGTCGATCAAGAGTACGGCGGCATCATCCGCCACGGCGCCAAGCTGCTGTACGCCTACTGCGAGGCCACGGTGCCGCGCATCCAGATCATCACGCGCAAGGCGTACGGCGGTGCCTACGTGGTGATGAACTCGAAGTCCATCGGCGCCGACCTGGCCTACGCCTGGCCAACGGCGGAACTTGCCGTGATGGGTCCGCAAGGTGCTGTCGAGATCGTCTACCGGCGCGAGTTGCAGCAAGCGGCCGATCCGGCGATGCGTCGAGCCGAACTCGTGGCGGAGTACACCGAGAAGTACGCCAACCCGTACAACGCTGCCGAGCGCGGCTACGTCGACGACGTGATCGACCCGTCGGAGACTCGCCAGAAGATCGTCGCCGGGTTGCGCATGCTGCGCACAAAACGCGAAGAGCTACCGCGCCGCAAACACGGCAACATGCCGCTCTGATGGTCGAGATCTCGCCGGTACCGACTGCGGAGGAAATCGCGGCGATCTCTGCGGCCATCGAAGGGCTGTGGCCGAAGCCCGTCTTCTTCGAGTCGTCGCCGATCTCGCGGGTGCCCACGTGGCGCTTCAGCAACCGGTGGTGGGTGACGCCACTGCCGGCCCGTCGCCAGCGTCCGCACAGGTAGGCGGCTACCCTCGACGACGTGGACATCACCACGGTCGCCGATGACCTGATCGTCGCTCATCGGGCGGGAGCGGATGGTGAGGTCGTGCGGCTCGAGGGCCTGCACCCCGATTCGATCTACCACGTGGGCAATCACGAGGTGCAGACGTTGCCGCGACCTGCCGGCGAGTTGCTCGGCAGGTTCGGCACGGTCAACGACCTCCACTTCGGAGAGGTCGAATGCGGAATGATCGACGACGATCCGCGCGGGCCGATTCAGCGGGTCGAACCGGGCGAGCCGCCGTACCCGATGACGATGAACCACGCAGCCGTTGCCGAGATGGCGGCCGCCGGGCTGGCCGCGGTGATCGTCAAGGGCGACCTCACCCGTGATGGTGCCGACGAGGAGTTCGACGCGTTCGAGGCCTGCTACCGCAGCGAGTTCGGCGATCGTCTACACGTCGTGCGCGGCAATCACGACTCGTATCACGGCCAGCAGAGGTACACCGGTGATCGATGGATCGATCTCGACGGAGTGTCGATCGCTGTCCTCGACACGGTGCTGTCCGAACGCACGACCGGCTCGATCTCGCCCGCGCAACTGCAGTGGCTCGACGATCTCGCGGCCACGGCCGATCGTCCCGTGGTGGTGATGGGCCATCATCAACAGTGGATCTCGGGCCAGCGCCACGACGAATACTTCGGCCTCGACCCAACCAGCAGCGATGATCTGGCCGCCGTCGCCGCTCGCCGATCGCGGATCGTCGTCTACACGGCGGGTCACACGCATCGGCATCGTGTTCGGCGGATGTCGTGCGGCGTGCCCTCGGTCGAGGTGGGCTGCGTCAAAGACTTCCCCGGTACCTGGGCCGAGTATCGGGTGTACGAGGGTGGCCTCACCCAGGTTGTGCACCGGATGTCGTCGCCCGAGGCGCTCAGTTGGAGCGAGCGATGCCGTCACTTGCTCGCCGATTTCGGAATTGACTACGAGACATACGCCTTCGGAAGATTGGAGGATCGGTGCTTCAACATCCCCCCGCGGTGAGAGCGGCGTTCGAGGACGCGGCAGCGACGATGCTGACGACGATCGCCCGAGTGCAGGCCCATCAATGGGAACTTCCCGGTCTCGGCGTGTGGACCGTGCGCGAGCTCACGGCCCACGCACTTCGCGGGTTCACGACCATCGAGCGATACCTGGCGGCCGAGCCGACCGTCGATCGCGTCATCGTCGACGCGGCTGACTACTACCGCATCGTGCTGTCCGATCCGAACGCACACGCCGGCGTTGCCGAGCGGGGTCGCGCAGCAGGGGCACAGCTATCCGATCCGGTTGGCGAGGCGGAGGCGACGACGCAACGTGTGCTCGCACTCGTGGCTTCGACCGCCGACGACGAGGTGGTCAACACGTTCATGGGCCAGATGATGTTCGTCGAGTACCTCGCCACTCGGGTTGCCGAAGTGGCGTTGCACACCCTCGATGTGCAACGCGCCAGTGGCCAACCGACAACGCTGCGGCCCGCCACATCGTCGATGGTGGTCGGTCTGATGGCCGAGCTCGCCGAGCCCGTCGCGCTGCTGCTCGCCCTGACCGGGCGGGGAACCCTGCCGATTGACTTCAACGTTCTGCGGTAACCGTGGTTCGATAGCGGGATGGCCCAAGCCCCTCTGCACGGTATGCGCGTGCTCGACATCTCCGCCGTGCTCGCCGGCCCGAACTGTGCGCGGTACCTCGCCGACTTCGGTGCCGACGTCATCAATGTCGAGCGGCCCGATGGCGGCGACAGCTTGCGCAACCTGGCGTGGCGCGATCCCCGCGACGGCGAGAGCCTGTGGTGGAAGTTGGTCAACCGCAACAAGCGCACGATCGCGCTCGACTTGAAGGACGCGGCCGACATCGCCGTCCTCCGCGGTTTGGTGACCGACGCCGACGTGTTGATCGAGAACTTCCGGCCCGGCACACTCGAGCGTCTAGGCCTCGGTCCCGACGCGCTCCTCGCCCTCAATCCGTCGCTGGTGATCACCCGCGTCACCGGATTCGGCCAGACCGGTCCGTACCGCAATCGCGCCGGCTTTGCCACGATCGCCGAGTCGATGTCGGGACTGGCGGCAATCTCCGGCGAGCCCGGCGGGCAGCCGTTGCTGCCGGCGATCGCCCTCACCGACGAGGTCACCGGCGTGGTCGCCGCGTTCGCCACCATGGTCGCGTTGCGCAGTGGTGTGGGGCAGGTGGTCGACGTCAGCCTGCTGGAGAGCCTCTTCCAATTGATGGGCCCGCTGATCTCGCTGTACGAACTGACTGGTCAGATGCAAGAGCGACTGGGTGCCGGGCTGCCCTACTCGGTGCCTCGCGGCACGTACCAATGCAAGGACGGCGCGTGGGTCGGGGTGTCCACGTCGAGCGACTCGGTGGCGCGCCGAGTGATGAACCTCCTCGGCGTCGGTGACGACGCGAGGTTCACGACGTTCGCCGCACGGATGGCCAACCGTGAGGCGTTGGAGGCCGTGATGACGACGTGGTGTGCGGAACGCACGCAAGCCGAGGTGGTCGAGTTGTTCACCGCCGCCGAGGCGGCGATCGGGCCGGTCCTGTCGATGGCCGACATCGCCGTCGATCCGCACTACGCCGAGCGACAGGCGATCGTCGAGGTCGACGGCACACCGATGCAGGGGCTGGTCGCCAAGCTCAGCGCGACTCCCGGCGCACTCCGCTGGCAAGGTCGTCACCTCGACGCCGACGGCGACGACATCCGCGCCCATGGGTGGGGCGAGGCGGGGAGGCGGCCGTGAGGGTGTATGTGGCCGGACCGTTGTTCGACGAGGGCGAGCGGTGGTGGATCGAGAAGGTCGAGCAGGTCGTCGAGCAGAGCGGGTTCGCGACGTTCCTGCCCCATCGCGACAACCCGCCGAAGGACCAGCACAACGTCGCCGCGATCTTCGCCAACGATCGTCGCGGCATCGATGAATGCGATCTCGTCGTGGCCAGCCTCAATGGGCTCACCACCGACGACGGCACGGCGTGGGAACTGGGTTATGCGTTCGCGCTCGGCAAGCCGATCATCGGTCTGTACACCGATTGGCGTCGGCGGTTCGACGACGAGGTCGTCAACCTGATGATCGAATGCTCGTTGACACTGCTGGTGCGCTCGCTCGACGAGTTGCCGGCGGCGATGCGAAGCGTGTTCGCCGACGGCGCTACGCCGTGAGACCGATCGGGCAGCTCACGCCGGTACCGCCGATTCCGCAGTAGCCGTTTGGGTTCTTCGCCAGGTATTGCTGGTGGTACGGCTCGGCGTAGAAGAAGTCGCCGAGCGGCTTCACCTCGGTGGTGATCTCGCCGAAGCCTGCCTTGCCGAGTCGCTGCTGGTACATCGCCAGGGCGGTCTCGATCGCCGAACGCTGCGCTGCGGACGTGTAGTAGATCGTGCTTCGGTACTGCGTGCCCATGTCGTTGCCCTGACGCATGCCTTGTGTGGGGTCGTGGTTCTCCCAGAACACCTTCAGCAACTGGTCGAAGCTGACACGTGATGGATCGAAGACGACCTGCACCGCCTCGGTGTGGCCGGTGCGACCACTGCACGTCTCTTCGTACGTGGGGTTGGGGGTGAAGCCTCCGGCGTAGCCGACGGACGTGGAGTACACGCCATCTGTTTCCCAGAACTTGCGCTCGGCGCCCCAGAAGCACCCGAGACCGAACACGGCGGTTTCGAATCCTTCTGGCCACGGCCCGACCAGCGGGTTGCCGTTGACGAAGTGCCGTTCTGGAACCGGCATCTGCTGATCGGTACGTCCGGCCAGGGCATCGTCGGCTGCGACCATCTGCTGCTTCTTCTGAAAGATCATGTTCACAAGGTTACGAGGTAGTCGCCCGGTCGAATACCGTTGAAATGGTGAACATTCGCGAAACCACTGCCGACGATCTGCCCGCCGCATTGGCCCTCAACAACGGCAGCGTGCCGGCCCTCAACCCGCTGGACGCAGCGGAGATCGAGCGCTTGCTCGGCATGGCTGCACTGGCGCTCACTGCCGAGGTCGACGGGGCATTTGCCGGGTTTTGCATCACGGTTCCGCCCCGCGTCGACTATGCCAGCCTCAACTACGGATGGTTCAGCCGCAAGTACGACGATTTCGTGTACCTCGACCGGATTGCGGTGGATCCCACCTACCGCCGTCTCGGCATTGGCAAGGCCTTCTACTCCGGAGTCGTCGAACGGTTCACCGGGGTCTTCGCGCATCTTCTCTGCGAGGTCAACGTTCGACCGCGCAACGAGCCCTCATTGTTGTTCCACCACTCGATCGGATTCCGCGAGGTCGGCCAGCAAGATACCGACGGTGGCAACAAGACCGTCAGCCTGCTAGCACTACGACTGGAGTGAGGGTCTGCCCAGACGTCGGTTAGCGTGAGGTTGTCGAGGAAAGGTGCCGGCGATGACTGAGTGTCGGATCTGTGGCAATGAGTTCCGTGAGGGCGAGGACGTCGTCGACCTCGGGCACGAAGTGGTCCACCACGACTGCGCCGATCCGCCGCATGGAGACGAGCAGCGCAAGGTCGAGCAATGGGGCAAGTTGGGTTCCACCAACCAGTTGGGAATCGGCGACGTCCAACGTGACAAGTAGCACGGGTGTGGAGTGTTTCGGGCTCACCTGGGTGCGCCGGACAACTCCACAGGAGGGGCGTGGAGTGTTCCACGGCCACCTGGGTGCGCCGAACAACTCCACAGGCTTGGGCGGGCGGCAAACGGGGTCGGCTACGCCTTGACGATGACGGCGTCGATCTCGACGAGCTGGCCCACGAATCCGAGCACCGTCACGCCGAGCAGCGTTGCCGGCGGCACGTTCATCGCGAAGCACGAGGTCACCTCACCCCAGGCGGCGATCAGGTTCTGGTGGGCACCGACGACGTAGACCGTGAGCTGGTGGATGTCGGCTCTCGAAAAACCGTGGTGGGCCACCAACGTCAGCAGGTTCTGGAGGCACTGTCGGGCCTGGGCGGCGGGATCCCCTTCGCCGACCAGAGTTCGACCGGCGTCGAGTGGCATTTGCCCGGCGACGAAGAGCTGTCCGCCGACTCGATCGGCATAGCGATAGTTCGAGGTCGCCGGCAGCCCCGCTGCAATCTCCGCTTCGTTCATCCCCACCTCCATCGTGGCGGTGGCGACGCTAGTGGGCGGCCAACCTCGACGGCACGCGAGAAACGATGATCAAGGCGATGGGCAGCACCGCGAACAGCGCCAGCCCTCCGATGCTCATCGCCGCGTCGCCGGCAGACAGCAGATCGGCGTTGACGATGTGGTACACGAGGTGCGGTATCCCCGTTGCCAGCGACGCCACTGCGGCAGCAACGATCAACGGTCGCGTCAGGCTGATCATCGCGGCGACGAGGACCACGGCGAGGGCAAGGTTCAGTCCGCCGACATCGCGCACGAGGTGTTCGTTGTACGGGCCATCGACGCGCACCCAGGCGCGGCCGAGGCCGGGGAAGTCTTCGTAGAACGATCTCGGCGCGAACTGCGCCCACACTCCGATCATGATCGACACGACGGCGAGGTAGCCGAGGGCGATTCGAGTCCATTGTCGGTAGGTCATGGAAGGTCCTCCCAGTGCTCGACGCAGTGGATGGTCGGTGTCCACGTTGTCACATCTCGAAGCCTCTGTGAGGAGATGCGATGTGATCTGGCGAGGCTGTTCTCGCCCCCATCCCCCTGGGCGGCCGGGCCCGGCGGGAGCTCGAGGTCGGACCGTCCGACCAACGCGCTCAAGGCAGCGCAATGAGCAGCACGAAGCACCGGATCGGATTCGGCCACGTTGTACGTACCTGCGGGCGCGTCGAGGGCCGCGACCACCGCCGCGGCAGCGTCGTCGACATGGATGAACGAGACGTAGGACTCGCGACGGCCGGGAACTGCAAACAGACCGCGTCGCGCCGCGGCGACGAAGTTGCGGGTGTGGGCGCTGTCGGGCGCCATGAACAGGGCGAACCGCAGCACGATTCCCACGCCGCCCGCCGCCGTGAACCCCGCCGCGGCCGACTCGGCCGTCACCGTGCACTCGTTTCCCCAGAAGTAGTTCTGGTCGTGGTGCTCGTCGATCCATTCATCGCCACCATCGAGGTAGGGAAACGTGATCGATTCCTGGATGAACCGTGCAACCTGCGATTCGACTGCCGCGCCGGCGATCAGCGGGGCCGCCTCGCTACGCAAGCGATCATTCGTGCGCCACGCCTCCACCGTGCCTGCCGAAGGACCGTATGGGATGCTCGTCGCCAGTTGAGCGACGCTGTCGTGACCGTCGATCGCGGCGCGTACCGCACCGCGATCGAACAGATCGACCAACACCGGCGTGGCTCCCGCGGCGCGCACATCGGCGGCCTTGGCCTCGGAACGCACCGCGGCGGTGACGCTGTAACCCGCCTCCACAAGTCGTGGCACGACGCGCCGCCCGAGCACGCCGGTTGCCCCCGTGACAAACACTCGCTGACCCATCACGACACCTCCTGGAACCACTTGGTCGTCTTGTTGGTATCTGGATATAGCGCATGGTGGCGGATGGATACTCTTCGACGGTGGAGTCGCTGGAAGCAGAGGTCGATCGGATCGCCGCGGAGACGGGGTTCTCGGGCGTGGTGCGCGTCGATCGCGGCAACGAAATGGAGCTGGCCAAGGCATATGGCATGGCACATCGAGGGCTGCAAATTGCCAACACTGTCGACACTCAGTTCGCGGTCGCCAGCGCGGTCAAAGGGTTGACGGCGCTCACCGTCGTCAGCCTCATCGACGATGGGTCGCTCGATCTCTCGACGACCGCCCGGTCGGTGCTCGGTACCGACCTACCAATGATCGACAACGCCGTGACGGTAGAGCAGTTGTTGTCGCATCGATCAGGAATCGGCGACTATCTCGACGAGGATTCAGGGCTCGACATCGCCGACTATCCGATGACGGTGCCGGTGCCGGTGCAGGAACTGGCCACGACGGAGCAGTACCTCGCGGTTCTCGACGGACATCCCACCAAGTTCGCGCCGGGCGAGCAGTTCTCCTACTGCAACGGCGGATTTGTCGTGCTGGCGTTGATCGCCGAACGGGTCAGCGGTGTGCCGTTCCACGATCTCGTGCATCGCCGCGTCTGCGAGCCGGCGAGAATGGTCGAGACGGCGTTCCTGCGGTCCGATGACCTTCCGGGGCGTGCCGCCCTCGGTTACGTCGAGATCGACGGCGCGTGGCGCAGCAACGTGTTCCACCTTCCCGTGCGGGGCAACGGGGACGGCGGCATCTACACGACGGTGAGCGATGTTCGACGGCTGTGGTTGGCGTTCTTCGACGGACAGATCGTGCCGAGCCGCTGGGTGGCCGAGATGGTTCGACCGCGCAGCGACGTGTCGGAGAAGGCCCGCTACGGCCTCGGCTTCTGGCTCGACGGTGTCGGCAATGCGGTGAGGCTGGAGGGCTACGACGCCGGTGTGTCGTTCCGAGGTTGGCACGATCCAGTCACGCTCATGACCCACACGGTGATCTCCAACACCACTGATGGGGCATGGCCGGTGACCCGCCACCTCTACGACCGGTTGACCGCGCCGTCTGCGGCCTGAGCCTACTGCGTCGTAAGGAAGTTGACCAGGAGCGCTGAGACCTGGTCGGCGGCTTCGAGTTGCATCCAGTGACCGGCGCCTTCGACACGCTCGTACCGCCACGACCCGTCGACGTAGCGACTCGACCCGAGCATGCCGGCCTCGTCCAGAGCGAAGTCGCCCGAGCTCCACACGCCCATGGTTGGCGCCTGGATCTGGGGGAAGACCAACGGCGGTTCGATCCAGGTGCGCGGGTGCAGGTTGGCCCGGTACCAGTTGAGCGCAGCGGTGAGGGCACCGGGTCGGGCCAGATCGATCGCCACCTGGTCCATGTCGGGGTGATGCGCCCAGCCGCGCATGTTGGCGAAGTCGTCGGCCGACAGCCACTGCTCGGCGATTCCCTCGAACTGGAACAGCAGCATGTACCACGACTTCTCACGCTGCACGAGACCGACATCTCGAAACGCCGACGGATGCCCGACCGACAGCGTCACGAGGTGATCGACTCGATCGGGCACGAACGCAGCCATCGCCCACGCCAGCGCAGCACCCCAGTCGTGACCGACGACGTCGACACGCCCGACGCCCACAGCGTCGAGGATTCCGAGCACGTCGCCGACGAGGTCGAGCACTCCGTAGCGCTCGACCTCAGGTGGCTTGGACGACTCACCGAACCCACGCAGATCTGGGACGATGACGCGGTGCCCGGCAGCGACGAGCGCCGGTACCTGGTGTCGCCACAGCGCGTGCGAATCGGGGAAGCCGTGCAGCAGCACGACGGGCGATCCCTCGCCTTCGTCCTGCACCGCAAAGGTGAGATCGCCGAGTGAGATGTTCTTCATGATCGGCCCTTCCTTCAGGAGCCGACGAGGCTGAGCAGCCCGGCCCGGTCGGGCCCTGGCAACGGCGTCGGGTCGGCCAGGGCGATGGCTCGCTCGGCGAAACCGGGCCGGGACATCACATCGATCCCGCGGTCGAGCAGTGACACGATGTCGAGGAAACCACGGAACAGGTCGGCGTCCTTCATGACCGACTGGGCGAGCGCTGTGCCGAGGAGCCAGCTCGGATCCTCGGTTTCGTAGGGCCGCCCTTCGATTGCCGCTTCCACCTCGGCGAGACGGTGACGATCGAACGCCAAGGTGTCGGCGAAGAGCGGCTCGACGCGCTCTGCCGTCACCTCGCTCCATCTCATGGCGAGGGTCCGCGGATCATCGAGTGGTGTCTCGCGAAGCATCGACCGGAGCACCGCAGCATGGACGATGCCCATCGAGATGCCTCGACCGAGCGACGGGTTGGTGCAGGCCCATGCATCGGCAAGGGGGATGACACCGGTGGCGACGGGCTTGCCATCGACGACGTAGGTGCGTTGGCGATCCTCGATCTTGGCCATCACCTTGACATCGGTGATCGGCTCGGCGTCGATCCAGTGGGCGACGAGGGGGAACGCGTGCACCACCTTCTCCCATGCCTCGATGTCTTTGAGGACCCGCAAGTCGGCGTCTCTCGAGCTGGTGATCACGCCAACTCCCCACGTTCCCTTGTCGGCCGGGAGGGTGAGCACCGAGACCGACCCGTACGGTTGCAGCAAGCCGCCGAACGCCGGAGGAATTGATCCGTCCGCTGAACGAAAGTGGCGGCCGTAGTAGACGAAGCCGCAATCCTCGATCATCTCGTCGGGTCCGGGTGAGCCGGCCGTGCGCAACCACTCGGGCATCGACGACCGCCGTCCACCGGCATCGACGACCAGATCGGCCACGTAGTCGTCGCCGCTCTCGGTGCGCACGCCGTTGACGTGGACGATGCCGTCAGGGCCGCTCGTGGTGAGCAGGCCGCACACACCAGCGCCGCGGCGGATGGTGACGCCAGGTGTCTTGGCAGCGACGTCGGCGATGATCGATTCGCCGACCGGCCGACGAGCGGTGACCAGGTCGTACCGCTCGTCCCCGGCGCGCCAGCCTCCGGTGAACTCGTCCGGCACACCGACGAGTGGGTTCATCCGCAACGCACCCGCGGCCACCATCGCCTCGGTCAGACCTGGAAGCTCGGCTTCGGCAACCTCTCGGAACCTTGGAAGGAAGAAGTGGAGCATGCGGAACTGATTGACGCCTCGTCGGTCCCACTCGTCCCATGCGGTGTCGGGCGGAGGGGGCGGGGTGGGGTCACGTTCGAGGACCGTCACGTCGTGACCGTCGTTCGCCAACATCATGGCCGCACACGTGCCGACCACGCCGCCGCCGACAAACAGGATTCGTCCCATTGGTTCCCCTCTCAACCGACCCGTACAACCCTAACTCGCTGCTCCCGCCTCGAAATCGGCGGTCCAATCGGACATTCGTCGTCGCGCTGCGTACGGATCAGTAGATGGTCTGGCGAATGCGCTCGGGGTAGGCGGCGTCGTGGGCCCTGCCATCGAACGCGCCGGCCGTGATCGCTTCCATGATCTCGCCGACCGACGGCAGCTCGGCTGCATCACGATGACGAGTCGCATCCCACAGTTGTGATCGGATCAGTGCCTTCGGGCACTGCGTGTACACGGCGGTCGTACTGATGATGATGACGGTCGTCGGCAGCTTGTCGCCGACAGCGAACGATTGGCGAAGCTCGAGATCGGTCGACAACTCGGCCGTCCCATTGACGCGCAAGGTCACGCCGATGCCCGGGATGAGGAACAACAGCCCGATGCGCGGATCGACCACGAGGTTGCGCAACGTGTCGAGGCGATTGTTGCCGCGCCGGTCGGGCATCAACAACGTGCGCTCGTCGGCGACGCGCACAAAGCCAGGCGGATCGCCGCGGGGCGAGCAGTCGAGACCGCCGGGGCCCGAGGTGGCGATGAGGACGAACGGTGAAGCCTCGACGTAGGACCGGTGCAGATCGGTGAGGTGATCGATCTCCTTGGTGATCGACGTCGGCACCGGCGAGTCGTACAACGCCTCCAACTCCGCAATGGTGCGAATGGTTGACATGTGCCGGAGGCTAGTTCGCTCATCGGGGAAGCAGCCCGGAAATTGACATCACCGACTTTCGGCTGCAACAGAACGGCTCGATGGTGTGTCTTGTTGGGTGTGGACATCGTTTGGCCTACGGTCGCGATCAAGTTGAGTCGCACCACGTTCGCCGAGCTGTACCGCGCCGAGTACGTACGCATGGTTCGTGTCGCTTGGCTCGTCGTCGGGTCATCGACCGTCGCTGAAGATCTGGTGCAGGACGCCTTCGTACGCGTCGGGCGTCGCTACGACCGCATCCGGGAGCCGGCCGCGTACCTCCGCGTTGCGGTGATCAATGCGTGCCGCAACGAGCTGCGTCGCACCAAACCGTTGCCGCTGGGTTCGGTTCCCGAGCTCGCCGCGGCCGACGCGTCGACGGTCGAGTTGTTCGATGTCCTCGCATCCCTCCAGCTGCGCCAGCGCACTGCCGTCGTGCTGCGGTTCATCGACGGCCGCTCCGACGACGAGATCGCCGCGATCCTCGGAGTCCGCCAGGCGACGGTTCGCAGTCTTGTGTTCCGCGGACTCGCTGAGCTGAGAAAGGTGATCGAGCGATGAACGACGACGACGATCTGGTCGCCTCGGCGCTGCGCCGGCTGGCCGCACACCTAGACGTCAACCTGCCGACGCCGTCCACGGTAGAACCGGCGCGGCGGTGGGTGCTGAAGGTTTCGGCTGGAGCGATCGCAGTCGTCGCGTTGGTGACTGTCGGACTTGTCGTGGAGCACCAGGGCAACAACACCCAGCGCATAGCACCGACCATCGCGTCGACGGTGGTTGCGTCGACGGTGGTTGCGTCGACGGTGGCGTCGGACACGACAGTCACCACCGTCGCGGTGGTTGCTCCGGTGACGGACGAGACCACAACGGTCGCACCAACCACCGAGTCGCTCACTCGGCCGGTCATCGACATGGCGGGCTGCACGACAACGTGGGCTCGAGAAGCACCTCCCGGCGCTCCTCGACTGCCATATGCGCGGGGGAGCTCCAAACCCGTTGCGATTCAACTCTTCGCCAGCCCCTCGAGATCGATCAATGACCCCTACGTCATCGTCGAACGATTCTTCGACGATCAGACGAGCACCAGCGCGACCCAGGGCGATGACGTCAACGGACAGCTGGCGTCGGTCAATGTGAACGGTCAGGGTGGCGGGCAGGCAGCATGGCAGCTTGCCGATGGCAGTTCGGTGTACATCCGCGACCGCCTCTTCGACAAGGCGGCCCTCCTGGAGATCGCCCGGTCGCTGATCCCACGGCCGACCGATGCGGCCGTACCCGGCTTCGACATCGCTGCGCCCGGACCGTTCGGGTTGTCGTTGCTCGATGAGGCCATTGGGCCGTTCACCATCTCCGGGGCGATGAGCTCCGGGTGCACCTTGGCCTCGGGCGTCGAGCTTCGTGTGGTGCTCTTGCGCGGCCGGGCGGTGGTCACGTATGCCTACTACCTCGATCAATCGGCTCCGTACCCACCGGTGACGATGCTGGCGGATGGCAGTGGCACGGCTGCCGTCGTAGGCCGGCAGGCGCCGGACGAAGCGGCGGCGGCATTGCCGACCGTGCGACAGGCTGCCGCGGGGGACTGGCAACCGTGGCTGATTGCCCCGCGGCGTGACGAGGTCGACGCGGCGATCGGCTCTGGCACCTTTGCAGTGGATCAGCGGGCATTGGACGGGCTTGCGGGCCGGCACTTCGCGTCGGTCGATGAAGTACAGGCTGCCGTTACCGAGGCACTGCGGAGTGAACTTTCGGCGGGGGCGGGTGATCCGCAACTCTCGGCCGAGGTCATGTACGGCAACCTCTCCGGGCCCGTGATCGTGGTAACGACGCCGAACTCAGCCGCCTTGACCATCGCCACGGTCTGGTTCATCGAGATCGATGGCACCGCCGCCGACCTGACGGTCAAGACCGTCACGACGGGCTCGCGCTGTCGAGGAGGTTCCTTCCCCCCGACCGGTGGCGCGTGCGCGTGAGTCAGCCGGCGGGCGCCTCGATGCGGAAGCGGTGGCCATCGGGATCCTGGATGATCATCACCTTGGTTCCCCAGTGAGAGTCATGGAACGGGCTGACCACATCGACGCCGTCGGGGGCGGCGAAGTCTGCGCCTGCCCCGAGATACAACTCCGTGGCCAGCGGATGCTCGATCGATTGCTCGGCGACGAAGATCCCCGGACCGCCGGCGGGGTGGCGCAGCATGCCCGAGCCGTGGCCCGTGTCGAACTCCACCTCGAACCCGAGGCGCTGCCAGAAGGCCACGGCCTTGGCCCAGTTGTGCGTCTCCACGTAGTAGTGGTCGATTCCGGTTGTGCTCATCGCTGTTCCTTTCGGATGTCATCCGCTGTGCGGTCGAGGGCCCGGGCCATGTAGCGATCGAAGTCGTACACGTTGCGTTCGAGGTACGACAACGGACCGCGTCGTAGATCCGGGTGGTGCACTCCGCGGAACACCCCTTCGACGATCGGCCGGTCTTCGGCATTGACCAGGTTGAGCAGGCTGAGCAACTTGGCGACGTAGTCATCGGCGTCGGCTTGATCGGCGAGCACCTCTGGCGCCACCGAGACGTCCCAGCGAAGGCGCACTCGATCGACGCCGAGCGGGCTGAGTTGTAGGTACCACAGCCAGTCCGGCTGGAGCTGCATGATGTGCGTGGGAAACACCGCACCGAGCAGCAGCGTGTGGCACCAGTCGCCTTCAAGCGAAGTGTTCGAGGGATGGGCCGCCCCCGATTCGGCATCTGCGTCGTGCCCGACGAGGTGATAGGCGTAATCGTCGGTGCCCGCGTGCATGGTGGTCTTCAGCGTGTTGTCGCCGTTCTTGGCAAAGCTGTTCCTGTGCACTTTGAACACGTGGTACGCATCCATGAAGTTCTCGTACAGCAGCTTCCAGTTGGTGTCCCACACGTCGACCTGGTGGTGAACCGGCACGTACCCGGCCATTCGATAACGACCGACCACATCGCTGAGCCCGGTCAGTCGTGGCCCGAGTGCCGGAGCATCGGCGTGCTGGTTGACGAACAGGAAGCCCTCCCACTCCTCCAACCGAAGCGTCGTCAGACGGTGGTCGGCCGCGTCGAATGGTCTGCCGGTGGCGTCGGTGGTGCGGTTCATGTACGGCGCACCGATCAACTGGCCATCGAGTCGGTAGATCCAAGCGTGGTATGGGCAGGTGATGCGGGTCTCGTTGCCGCAACCTTCGAGCAGTGGTGAGCCACGGTGGGCACAGACGTTGTCGAACGCCGCGAGAATCCCGGTATCGCCGCGAACGACGATGATCGAACGATGGCGGCCGAGCGCATCGGTGGCGCCGGTTGGGATCTCCGCGGTCAGGTAGTCGCCGACGCGCGGGAGGTCTGCAGTGCGGCCGACGCACATCCACTCGCGGGCGAAGATCCGACGATGTTCCTCCGCCAGCACCGCCGGCGAGGTGTAGGCGGCAGAGGGCAGCATCCGCGCTTCCTCAAATGGAAGCCGAGCGTGCTCGGCGAGCTCAGCGAAGATCGACATCGAGAACTTTGCCTTTCCGCCACGGCAGGGTCGAGGTGGTGATGGTCCACTCGGTGCCCGTCCGCTCGGCCACGCTGAACTCGCAATCGAGCAGGGCTTCGATCGTCGGCCGATCATGCTGATGGTCATCCAGTAGTTCAGCCAATCGGGCCGTGCGCGGGACTGGGATGGCTCGATCGCGAACGAACACGGCGACATCTCCGGCGCGGTACACCTGATGATCACCAACCGCGATGACGGAGAGCGGATCCCGGGTGCCGGGCACGAGTTGCCACTGCTCGACGTAGGCGCCGCTCGGCGCTCGTTCGACCATCACGGTGCCGTCGTCGCTCCAGCTCATCAAGCCGGGCTCGGGGAACGCGGAGACCGGCTGGAAGTTCACGCCGTGGCCGCGGGTGTGCCAACAGGCGGTCGCCGTGCGCAACCCGGCGGCGTCGAGAACGACTGGTCCACATTCGGTGTACCCACTGCTCGAATCGCTGTAGGCGATGGCGCGAAGTTCGTCGAGGGTGCAGTCGTGCAGGCCCGCTCGATCGGCAAGATCCGGGCGATCCGCGGCGATGCGCACGTCGACCATCCGCGACGGTGTCTGCAACCAGAAGACATGGCTCGAGTCATCGATCGAACCGTCGGAGAACTCGATCCACGCCCGCTTCCAACAGCCGTACAACAACTCGGGAACGGTCGGCCTTGTGGTCGGCGATGGGGACACGGGCGCACGGTAGCTCGCCTGCCGGCCGCCGACTATCGACGGTCTTGCAGGAAGCGGAACCGGTCGCGCACTTCGGCGACACGCTCGGCGCTGATGTCGGCGAGCAGGATGCTCTCGGTCAGCGCCGCGCCGGCCAGCACCTCACCCAACGGGTCGATGATCCGCGAATCTCCGCTGTACGGCAGTCCGTTGCCGGTGCCGACGCGGTTGCAACCGATCACGTAGGCCTGGTTCTCGATCGCTCGCGCCTGGAGCAGCGACATCCACGGCAGTCGCCGCGCCTCTGGCCAGTTGGCCGGCACGAGGTACACGTCGGTGTCGTTGGCGAGCTGCCAGAACTCGTCGGCGAAGCGCAGGTCGTAGCAGACGAACAGGGTGACCCGCACGCCTTCGACGTCGACCGTGACGAACTGATCGCCGGCTCGGAAGTGCTTGGTCTCGCCGCCATAGGTGAAGGGATGGATCTTGCGGTACCGATGCTGCGTGCCATCGGGAGCGGCCAGCACCAGTGTGTTGTGCGGTCGTTGGTCGTCGGCCGGCGCGTCGGCAGCGATCTCGGGGCACGAGCCACCGACCCAGACGCCGTGCAGTCGGGCCTGTGTGACGAGGAACTGCGAGGAGCGGCCACCCTCGGGCTCGCCGAGGTCGTCGCGATCGGTGGCGAAACCCGTCGAGAACGTCTCGCTGAGCAGGATCAGACGGGCACCGGCCGCAGCCGCGCCGGCAATCATCGGCGCGAGGTGTTCGAAGTTGGCTTCCCGATCGCACCAGACGATGTCGTGTTGAATGGCGGCGACGCGCATCGTCGAAGATTACCCGGTCGCCAGTTTGGCCAGTCGCTCGGCGGCTTCGTCGAGCACTTCCGGTCGTTTGCAGAATGCGAAGCGGACGAGGTGCCGACCCTCGTGCCGGTTGGCGTAGAACACCTCGTTGGGGATCGCCACGACTCCGCATCGACCTGGCAGCGAACGGCAGAAGGCCATGCCGTCTCCATCGGGCTGTACGGGACGGATGTCGACGGTGACGAAGTACGTGCCATGCGTCGGGTACACCGTGAAGCCGGCGGCGTGCAGACCGGGCAGCAGGCGGTCGCGCTTGGATTGCATGTCGGCGGCGAACCCGGTGAAGAAGGAGTCGGGCAATCCGAGGCCGACAGCAATTGCCGGCTGGAAGGGAGCGCCGCTGACGTAGGTGAGGAACTGCTTGGCGGTACGAGCCGCGGCGATCAGCGGTGGCGGCCCGCAGATCCAGCCGATCTTCCAACCCGTGGTGTTGAACGTTTTGCCGCCGCTCGAGATCACGAGGGTGCGGTCACGCATGCCGGGAAAGGTCGCCAGCGGGATGTGCCGGGCGTCGTCGAACACGAGATGCTCATAGACCTCGTCGGTGATCACGATCAAGTCGTGTTCGAGTGCAAGGTCGGCGATCAACTGCAACTCGTCGGTGTCGAGCACGTGGCCGGTCGGGTTGTGCGGGCTGTTGATCAACAGCAGCTTGGTCTTCGGCGTGATCGCCGCGCGGAGCTCGTCGGGATCGAATCGGTAGTTCGGCGGACGAAGCGTCACCGGTTTGGCCACCGCACCGGCCAGGGCGATGCACGCCTGGTAGCTGTCGTACATCGGCTCGAACAGCACGACCTCGTCGCCGGTGTCGAGTAGCCCCATCAGCGACCCGGCCAATGCCTCAGTGGCCCCGGTCGTGACGAACACCTCGGAGTCGGAGTCGTACTGCAGTCCGTAGAAGCGTTGCTGGTGCGCAGCGATCGCTTCGCGCAACACAGCCATGCCCGGACCCGGCGGGTACTGATTGACACCCTCGTTGATTGCCGCGATTGCCGCGTCGAGCACCTCGCGGGGCCCGGCGGTGTCGGGGAAGCCTTGGCCGAGGTTGACGCTGCCCGTTGCCATGGCAAGGGCACTCATCTCGGCGAAGATCGTGGTGCCGAAGCCTTGCAGCTTGGCCGTGAGGTAGGGCAGACGTGCGGATGACACGCCGGCCAGCGTACGCCGGTCAGGCGACGGTGATCGTGCCGTGCATCGAGGCGTGGATCTTGCAGTGGATCTTGTAGGTCCCCGCCTTGGGGATCGTCAGCGTCGCGGTGCCACCGCCTGGGACACTTACATCGAACGATCCGGCGTCGTCGGTGACGGTGTGCTTCACGGTGTCAGTGTTCTGGATCGTGAACTGGGTTCCGGCGGTGACCGACGCGGCGCCGAACGAGGTGTTCTCGATGGTGAGCGCGGCGGGTGCCGAACTACCGGCGGTGGTGGTCGAGCTCGACTTGGTACCGCTGCTGCTGCAGGCCGTCGCGGCGACCGCCAGGAAACATGCGGCTACGAAGGCGAGACGCCGTGTGGTGTTGCTCATGGGTTGCTCCATTCAAAATTCTCTAGTGTTGAAACTCAGTGAGATGATCCGGTCCGAACGAGTTCGGCAGCAGCCCGTCCAAGGTGAAGGTGGCACGCACGCCGTCGGGCCCTGCGGCATAGATCGGTGTGTCGCCCTTGGCAAACTCGCGGATGCGTTGACGGCACCCGCCACAGCAGGTGCCGATTGCTTCTCCGTCGCATACGGTCAAGACGGCGACGATCTCGCGTTCGCCCGCGGCGGCCATCGCGGAGATGGCGCCGGCCTCCGCGCACGAGCCCTGCGGGTAGGCGGCGTTCTCGACGTTGCAGCCGCTGAAGATCCGTCCGCTGGCCGTTCGTATCGCTGCCCCGACCCGAAAATGCGAGTACGGAGCGTGGGCATTCATCTGTACTGCCTTGGCAGCGGCCAGGAGCTCTTCCACATCGGGCGACATCAGCCAGTCACAGTAGGCCTACCGGCGACCGGTTGGAGTGTCGCTCCCCACCCGCCGCCGACGGTGATGGTCCAGCCGTGACTCGTCAACGTCTGGCCCGCCGTGAGCAGATGGTCGTACGGCGGTTCGCCGACGAGCGGAGTTTGGATCCGCGTTGCGTCGTTTCCTTCGATCAGGTGGACAGCGACTCCACTCCCCGGGAGGTGGTCGTCGAAGCCGGTGGCGGTCAGCAGCTCGACGGTGATGAATCGGTGATCGTGGAGTTCGATGACGGCCAACCGGGTGCCCGACGATCCATTCGATGGCGCGAGCGTCACGGTGCTGCCGGAGCGCGGGATCACCGCGACCGCCGAAGTCGGCATCCACCCGGCCGCGAGTCGGTTGATGGCCAAGGTGTCGGGCGCGTCACGGCGCGCCGGATGCACGGCGCGCGGCGCGGCGCTGTCGCCCATCACGTCGAGCGCGCTGCGATGCGGCTCTGCCGCCGACTCGTCGTACCCGCTGTGCGGCCACCCGAGGGCATGGCCGATCTCGTGCTCGATCAGGTCCATCGGCGGTTGGTCACCCCAATCGGGGCTGAAGTCCGCCGCACCCACGTACGCCGATCGTCTGGTCGCCGACGCCCGACACGGTGGTACTGCGCACGCGCCGCCAGGGTTGCCGAAGCCTCCCGGCTGGGTGGAGTTGTGTTCGGCATCGGCGATGACGATCACGCCGTGGGCGCGATCGCTCGACTGCGCCAGCGCCTCGTCGACACAGGCCTGCGGTTCGTCCTTCACCCCGATCGTCACCTCGCCGCCGGCGCTGAATTGCGGTTGGTACATGCCGTTCGACAACGTCTCGAAGTAGCGGGTCACCTTGGCGTCGAGCACGGTCGCGATCTCGTCGGGCTTCAGCGGAAGTCGCAGCGGCAAGCCCGAGTAGACGGGAGACTGAGCGTTGGCCGGGACGTGGCACACGAAGACTTCCCACGGGTCGATGCCCTTGGTCATCCATCCCGTTCGCTGCCCCGCATCGGCGATGGATTGAACGGCAGGTGGCAGCAACGGTGACAGCGTCGTCGCCGAATTGCTGCACGCGCTGATCCCGAGCAGGCCGATCAACCACGTGCGTCGCACGTCGAGAGGCTATGTGCGCACCACCGTCGAGACGTGCCACGATGTGACGATGGCCGCTCGCTCCATACGTCATCGCCTGGTCGGCAACACCGTGGTGCGCACAGTGTTGTCGGTGTGGGCGTGGTTCGTGCTGGGCGTCGTCATCATCGTCTGGGTCCCGTTGGTCGCGCTGGTCCGCCTGGTCACCGCGCCGTTCGACAAGGGCCGCTACTACGCCGGGTACCTCTTCCGCAAGCTGACCGTCGTGCATCAGTGGCTCAACCCGCTGTGGCGGTTCCGCACCTCGGGCGTCAAGATCAGCGACCCGCGCCGCCCGTACATCGTCGTGGCCAACCATCAGAGCTTCGTCGACATCTTGCTGATCTCACAGCTCCCTTGGGAGATGAAGTGGTTGTCGAAGGCGGAGTTCTTCAAGTATCCACTTGTCGGATGGCTGATGCGCATGGCCGGCGACATCGAGCTCGTCCGCGGCAAGCGCGAATCGATCGCCGCGGCGATGGACGCGTGCCGCGACCGCCTGTCGAAGCGCGTCAGCGTGATGATCTTTCCCGAGGGAACTCGCAGCAGTGATGGCGAGCTGCAGAAGTTCAAAGATGGAGCGTTCCGACTGGCCATTGAGACCGGTACGCCGATTTTGCCGCTTGCTCTCGACGGCACTCGCCCTGCATTGCACAAGGGTGACTGGCGATTCGGCGTGACCGATGCCGAGGTCCGCGTTCTCGAACCGATCGAGACCACCGGCCTGTCACTCGACGACGTCTCCACGTTGCGCGACCGCGTTCACGATTTGATCGCCGACGAACTGGCGCTGATGAAGGCCGGCTGATGCCGCTGTTGTTTGCCAGCGACGACGATCGCGACCTCGTCCGCGCCGAGCGCGACGTCGGCGCGGTATTCGAGGCGCTCGACCTCGACCTACGTTCGTTGGCTGCGGTGTCGAACATCTTCCGCGCCGCCACAGCGATACGCAATCACATGGAGAACGGTGTGCTGGCACAACACGAGCTGTCGTGGAGCGCCTTCACGGCGCTGTTCGTGCTGCGGGTGTGGGGCGACATGGACGCTCGCTCGCTGGCCGCCGAGGCGGGCGTGACCGCGGCAACGCTGACCGGCGTGATGAAGACGTTGGAGGGTCGCGGCCTACTGCGCCGCAAAGCCGACCGCGCCGACGGTCGACGAATCCTGGTGTCGTTGACGCCACGCGGCCGAAGCGTCGTCGGCGATCTGATGCCGGCGTTCAACCGTCACGAGTCGCTGGTCACTCAGGCCCTCACCGAACCAGAGCAAGACGACCTGGCGCGTTCGCTGCGCACCATCCTGCGCACGATCGAAGCCATCGACCTCTGACCGGCGTCCCGTCGCACACTCAAGATGAGAAGCGGCGGGCCTGATCGACGAGCCAGGCGAAGGCCGGGTCGGGTTGCTCGGCCAACATCTCCGGGTGCCACTGCACGGCGAGCACCTCGGGTCGGCCATCGAGCTCGAACCCTTCGATCACGCCATCCTCTGCTCTGCCGGTGACCATGACGCCGCGACCGGGCCGGTCGACCGCTTGATGGTGGAGGCTGTTGGTGGCGATGTCGTCGCCGTAGAGCTCCGACAGCTTGCTGCCGGCGCTGACCCGAACGGTGTGGCAGCGATCGCTGCGCGGGGTGGTCCACAGGGCATGCGAATCGGCCTCGTCGAGGTGTTGCACCAGCGTTCCGCCGAGGGCGATGTTGAGCAGCTGTGCGCCGCGGCAGACGCACAGCATCGGCAGCCTCCGTTCGAGCGCGGCACGGATCAACGCCAGCTCCCAATCGTCGCGATCGCGTTCTGTCTCGCCGAGCTCGGGATGGGGATCCTCGCCGTAGAGGGTCGGGTCGGGATCGGCACCCCCGGTCATCACCAAACCGTCGAGTCGGCTGACCATGTCGGCCGGCTCGGCATCGCGCGTCAACTGCACCGGCAGACCACCAACCGCAGCGATCCCTTTCGGGTACTCGCTGAGATGGAGATCGATCTCTTCCCCCTGCAGCGCGCCCTGCGGGAGGTGAGGCACGCGCTCGACGGGCCAGCGCCTGCCGGACAGACCGATCAGTGGTCGCCGACTCATGCCGGCGTCACTGCGACCGGAAGGCGCTTGATGCCACTGATGAAGTTGGAGCGCAAGCGCTCGACCGGGCCGTCGAACCGTGCGTCGCTGATCCTCGGGAGCAGCTCCTCGAAGAGCACCTTGAGTTCCATGCGTGCCAGTTGAGCACCGAGGCACAGGTGTGGGCTCATTCGTCCGAAAGCAACGTGTTCGTTCGGCGTGCGGTGGATGTCGAACCGGTACGGGTCGGGAAACTGGCGCTCGTCGAAGTCGGCCGAGACGAACCACATCACGACCTTGTCACCGCGTTTGATCTGCCGGTCGTGCAGCGTCACGTCGGTGGTCGCGGTGCGCCGAAAGTGCATCGTGACCGTGCCCCACCGCAAGATCTCTTCGACAGCGGACTCTATCAGTGCGGTCTCCCCAGCAAGCACCGAGTCGCGCAGCTCCGCCAGTTGATCGGGCCGTTCGATGAGCGCCTTCATCCCGGCGGCCATCGTGTAACGAGTGGTGTCGTTGCCGGCGCTGACCAACAGCACGAAGAAGTTCTTGAACTCGAGCTCGGTGAGACGGTCGCCATCGATCGTCGGGGCGAGGATGTCGCTGACCACGTCGTCGGTCGGGTTCGTGCGCCGCTGCTCGGCTTGTCGCTCCGCGTATCGATACAAGTCGAGCGCGGCAGGTGATCGGAACGGAATCGACTTGAACTGATCGGTGTCGGTCAGCCCAACGGGATGATCGGTGAACTCCGGGTCGAAGTTGCCGAGCAACGCGTCGCCGCGTTCCACCAGCCAATCCCCGTCGGTGTCGGGCACTCCCAAGAGACGACCGAGCATGCGCATCGGTAACTGCTTGGCGATCCGTTCGACGAAGTCGAACCGGGTGCCGTCGGCCAGAGCCTCTTCGACGACAACTCGGGCCAGGGCGCGGATGCCGTTCTCGTAGGCGTAGACCTCGCGGCGGCTGAACGGCTTGGAGACGAGCCGCCGATAGCGGGTGTGTTGAGGAGGGTCGTACTCGAGCATGTTGCGTCTGGCCTCGAAGTCGTCGTCGTCCATCTCTTCGAGGGTGATCCCCTTGGCGCTCGAGAACGTCTCGACGTTGCGACTGACATGCAGCAGGTCGTCGTAGCGGGTGATCGCCCAGAAGCCCTTGCCGCCGTCGTGCTCCGACCACCAACTCACCGGGTCGACATCGCGCAACCGTTGAAAGGCTGCGTGCGGCACGCTGCTGACGAAGCTGTCCGGATCGGTGATGTCGGCATCGACGCTGCCGCGATCAACGAGTGGTGAGCCCATCCCGGGCATACTACTTCGGCCCCTAATGAGTTTTGACACGGCCCCGGTGGCGGCCATGCGTCAAGATGGTGAGATGGACTTCGTAGATCGAGTGGCGATCGTGACGGGCGGTGCATCGGGCATGGGTGCTGCCACGATTCGCAGGTTGGCGGGCGACGGAGCCCGCGTCGTGATCGTCGACCGCAACGGCCAACTGGCCCATGCTGTTGCCGAAGAGGTGGGCGGCACCGCGATGGTCGGAGACGTATCGGACTCCGCCTTTTGCGATGTCGCGGTGGCCCAGACGATCTCCGTTCACGGGCGGCTCGACGTGCTTGTCAACGCCGCGGGAGTCATCGTGCGCGCTCGCGGCGAAGACACCACCGACGACCAATGGACCAAGATCATGGGCGTCAACGTCAACGGCACGTTCTTCATGTGCCGGGCCGCCCTTCGAGAGATGAAGGCAGCCGGTCGAGGGGCGATCGTCAACTTCGGGTCGATCTGGGGCGATCTCGGCTCGGCCGGTGTCGCCGCATACTGCGCGTCGAAGGGTGCCGTGCACAACCTCACCAGGGCCCTCGCCATGGATCATGCCGCAGACGGGATCCGCGTCAATGCCGTGTGCCCGGGGGAAGTCAACACGCCGATGTTGCAGTCCGAGCGGGCCGAGCCGGTCACGCAAGAACTACTGGCGCAGATCGCCTCGACGGTGCCGATGGGCCGGCTTGCCGACCCTGACGAGATCGCCCGAGTCGTCTGCTTCCTGGCCTCCGATGCCGCCAGCTACATGACCGGCGCACTGGTCAGCGTCGACGCCGGGTACGGCGCGAGATGAGCCGAACCAGATGAGCATCGCCTATCGATTTCTCGGGCGCACCGGCGCGCGGGTCGCGCCGCTGGCGCTCGGCACCGACAACATCTTGAACCCCACCCCGGAGGACGAGTCGAGCCGCATGATCGTGCGCGCTCTCGACGCCGGCATCAACCTGATCGACACCTCGAACAGCTATCGGGCGGGCGAGGCAGAGCGAGTCATCGGCCGCGTCCTCGCCGAGAGTGGACGGCGCGATGAAGCCGTGATCGCCACCAAGGTGCACTACCCCACGGGGGAGGGTCCCAACGATCGGGGCAACTCCCGGCTGCACATCATGCGCGCCTGCGAGGAGTCGCTGCGACGGCTGCAGACCGATCGCATCGATCTCTACCAGTTGCACCGCCCCGACTTCGACGTGCCGATCGACGAAACGCTCGGGGCGCTGACGGATCTCGTCCGGCAGGGCAAGGTCCGGTACATCGGCAGCTCGACCGCGCCGGCATGGAAGGTGTTGGAGGGGGTCCTGTATGCCGAGCTCAAAGGCCTGGCCCAGTTCGTAACCGAACAACCGCCGTACAACCTCCTCGATCGTCGCGTGGAGAACGAGTTGGTGCCGATGGCGTTGAAGTACGGGCTCGGATTGCTGCCCTGGTCGCCATTGGCGATGGGTGTTCTCGCCGGGCGATATGCCGACGACGACATCCGTCCGGCCGGATCACGAGCCTCGCTGCGCGGCGGGATCTACGCCGAGCGGGTCAGCCAGGCAGCCGTCGAGGCGGGCAACCGGTTCGTGCGGGTCGCTCGCGATGCAGGCGTCGATCCGGCGCAGCTGGCGATCGCCTGGGTGATGAATCAGCCGGCCGTGACCGCGCCGATCATTGGCCCGCGCACGGTCGAGCAGCTGGAGCACCTGCTGCCGGTGATGGAGATGAGCCTGTCGGTTGACGTCGCCGCGGCATGCGACGAGGTCTGTGCACCGGGCAGTGCCGTGGCCAACTTCCACAACAGCGCCCCGTGGATGAAGATGCGGGTCGGCCAGTAACCGTGACCATCGGTCGTCGACTGCCGGCCCTGTTGCTAGTGGCAGTGCTCCTGTGTGCGTGCGGTGGCAGCGATACGTCCGCTCCGACCGCCGCCGCGCCGATCGCCGCCGCAGCGGCGACCACCGCTGCAGCCGCCACGACGCCGGCAACCGCGGCGACCTCCACGGCTGCCTGCCCGGTGTTCACGGATACCGACCTCAAGTCCGATGGGTTCCCCGACAAGCTGTCGGCGCTCGTCGGGTCTGCCATCCGCGTCGACACCCAGCCGTGCAGCGAGCGAGTCGTGCTCGAACTTCAGGGATCCGGCGACTTTCCCGGCTGGTGGGTGCGCTATCAACTGCCCCCACTGATCGACGACCCGCGAGGTGAGCCCGTCGAGGTCGTCGGGTCCGCGTTCATCGTCGTGACGATCGGGTCATGGATGACGACGATGGAGGGCGAGGGGTACCACGGCCCGACCATGATCACGCCCACCAACGTGTCGCACATCAAACAACTGATGCTGCTCGGAGACTTCGAGAGCGTGACGACGTGGGCCATCGGGTTGGATCAACAGCGGCCCTTTCGGGTCACGACCCTCGACAGTCCGCCGCGGTTGGTGATCGAAATCTCCACGGCTTGAGGGGCAATTCGCGCCAATCTGGTGTACCCGTCGATGCCAGGACCTTCTTCCCTGTCCGATGACGATCGGAGGGCGGATACTCACTACATGACGATGAAGATCATTGTTGGTGTTGATGGATCAGAGCCGTCCTTCGAGGCGCTGCGATGGGCAGTGCATGAGGCCCGGCGCCGCGATGCCGACATCTCGATCGTCTCGTGTTACAGCGTTCCCGCCTATGGCGGATTCGGCGGCGGCGTGTACCCGAGCTCGGTGGATGTCGACACGATGAAGGACGTCGCCGCCGTAGTTGTCGGCCGGGCGGTCGAGGCCGTGGGCGAGATCGACCCAAAGGTGGATGTCGACGCCTTCACGCTCCTGGCCTCGCCCGTGTTGGGCGTCACCGACTCGGCTGTGGATGGGGACGAGATCGTCGTCGGCGCCACCGGACATTCCGGTCTCGTTGCCGGGCTCCTCGGGTCGGTTGCCGCTGGAGTGACGCATCGCGCTCATGTGCCGGTGATCGTGGTGCCGGCGAAGTCACCGGTTGAGATCGGCGATTCGATGAAGAAGATCGTGGTGGGCGTCGATGGCACTCCCGAAGCGTTGCTGGCCCTTGATTGGGCATATCGCGAAGCGCAGCTCAGCGGGGCCGAGCTCACCGTCGTTCACGCCTGGATCTACCCGTACCCGGTCTCCGACGCCTCGCCTCGCGAATTGCGCAAGCCAATGGAGTTCGACGCGCAGAACGAGCTGCAAGCCAGCCTTGACTCACTCGGCGCGCGACTGACCGGTGGGTCGGTTGCCGTTCATTCCAAGCTTTGCGACGACACGCCGGTCGAGGCGTTGCTGGCCGAGTGCGAAGATGCGGATCTGCTGGTGGTCGGCTCGAGAGGTCGCGGCGGGATTCGCTCGCGTTTGCTCGGTTCGGTGAGCCACACACTGGTGCAGCATGCGATGTGCCCGGTGGTCGTAGTACGACGTGCCGGGAAGTCTTCGGTAGCCAACGGAGGCCACATCGGGTAGAAAGTCCAATGTGTTCGATGCGGCGGCGAATCCTTGGGCGTTGTTCGAGAGCATTCCAGAGATGGTCGTCGTCGTCGACTTCGCCGGCGTCGTCCTTCATGCGAACTCCCACAGCCTCGACCTTCTCGGATGGCCGCCCTCCGAATTGATCGGTCAGCCCGTCGAGATCCTGATCCCCGGCCCGCTGCACGAGGTGCATCACGGTCACCGCACGACGTATACCCATTCGCCGAAGGCACGGCCGATGGGCAGCGGTCTGCTGTTGACGGCACTGCACCATGACGGTCACCAAGTTCCTGTCGAGATCGCCCTGAGTCCACTCAGCGGGGAGGTCGCGGCCACCGTGGCGACGCTACGTGATGTCACCGAGCGCCTGGAGACTTCGGCGCAACTTCTCGAAGCGCGCACTCGGCTCGAAGTGCTCGACGACCGCGACCGCATCGCGCGCGAGCTGCACGACAGTGTGATCCAGCGTCTCTTCGCCGCGGGCCTTCATCTGCAAGCGTCGACCGGCCGCCCCGACACCACGCAGCGGGTTTCGGCCATCGTCGACGAGATCGACGAAGCCATCCGCGAGATCCGCGGTGTGATCTTCACCTTGCAACGGCCTTCTCAGCTCGATAGCGGACTGGCCGAGGCGTTGAGGGTCAGCCTCAGCGAGGCCGCACGCTTGCTCGGCCACAGCCCGACGCTGCGGCTGGTGGGCATTCTCGGCACCGTTCCACAGGAGCTCAGCAGCGAGCTGTTGACCGTGGTGCGAGAGGCCCTCATGAATGTCGCCAAGCACGCCCATGCAACCAAGACCGAGGTGTCGCTCGATGTCGGTTCGGAGTTCGTGACCCTCGTGGTGGCCGACGACGGAGTCGGCCTGCCTCAACCGGGTTCAGTTCGCAGTGGCGGCCTGGGTATTCGCAACATCACCGAACGGGCCGTGCGACTCGGCGGTCAGGCGACCTTCTCGGCCGGCGAGCTCGGCGGCACCGACCTCCGCTGGGCCGTGCCCCGAACCGGCCGAGCGCAGTCGACCTAGCGGTTCAGTGGTCGGTCTTCGTTCGCACCGCGAAGACCGCGGCCTCGGTGCGTCGAGTCATCCCCAGCTTCATGAGGATCGATGACATGTAGTTCTTGACCGTCTTCTCGGCGCGGTTGACCTTGTTGGCGATCTGGCGGTTGGTGAGCCCCTCGGCGACGTAGTCGAGGATGGTCCGTTCGAGATCGGTCAACGCCGCCAGCCGCGGATCTTGGTCTTGATGCGGGTTGCGCAGTCGGTCGAGTAGTTGCCCGGTCACGGCCGGATCGATCAGCGATTCGCCGCGAGCCACCCGATGCACCGCTGAAACCAGGTCATTGCCACGGATCTGCTTCAGCACATAGCCGGCCGCGCCCGCCATGACCGATTGGAAGAGCGCTTCCTCGTCCGAGAACGACGTCAACATCAAGCACACGAGATCCGGACGGAGGCTGCGAACGTCTCGGCACACCTCGACACCACTGCCGTCGGGCAGTTGCACATCGAGCACCGCGACTTGCGGACGCGTCGCCCGAATACGGGCTACAGCGTCGGCGCACGTGCCGGCCTCGCCCACGACCTCGATCGTGCCATCGGCTTCCAGGAGCTGCCGCACACCCTCGCGAACCAGCTCGTGGTCGTCGAGGAGAAACACCGTTACCTTCTCGGGTACTTCGTCCATCCCCCAATGGGACCACATCTGGAGTCGATTACCAAGGACCAAGGTCCCTGGAAACGGCGGGGACTTCGGCAGTGGGCGACCGGTTGTGGACTGTTTCGAGGCACTCGGGTGGACGCGAACGACTCCAGTCAGCCCTTCGGGATCGCCGGGCAGGTCGCCCCGCCGATGCTGACGATGGCGCACCAGCTCGCCGCCGACACCTTCCATACGCCATCGAGCTTCACCGCGTGGCTCTTCAAACCGACCATCGCCGGCAAGCCACCGACGAACATGTCGTGACCGACGGCTGCGCACGGTGCGACCTCTCCCGCCGCCGTGCAGTCGGCGTCGGAGAGCAACGTGACGGTGTTGACCACCGTCGTGAGCTGCTGGAACTGGGGGTTCTGAGCGGCATCGGTGATCATCGAACCCAACACGTCGCCATGTTCGAGCAGGGCGATCTTGGCGTCTACGTTGGGATCGAGACCGTCGAAGAACTTGGTGAAGGCAGCCGTGATCGCCGCCGTGTCGTCGGTCGCCGACGGAGCCGCCGTGGTCGCAGCGGTCGATGGTTGAGTCGTGGCGGCGGAGCCCGGCGTGGACGACGGCAGTGTCGTCGATGACGCCGGTTGGCTCGCGGCCGGCGCCGTGCTGGAAGCAGTCGTCGGCTGGGTGGCCGTCGTCGATCCGGAAGACTTCGACGACGAGCAGCTACTCATCAGTGCCGTCAGGGCGATTGCGACGAGCGCTCCGGCAAATGGTGATCGAGCGGTCATGTCAGCACCTCAACGGCTTCGGTGTCGATTCGGCCGTCGCGCAGCCGAATCGTGCGGTCGGCCGCGGCGGCGGCCCGTGGATCGTGGGTGACCATCAAGATCGTCATGTTGTGCTCGATTCGAAGTGACTGCAAGAAAGCGAGGACCCCGGTCGATGCCTCACTATCGAGGCTGCCGGTCGGTTCGTCGGCCAGGAGAAGCGGTGGGTTGTTGGCGAGGGCACGAGCAATGGCTACCCGCTGACGTTCGCCGCCCGACAGCTCCGCCGGTCGGCTGGTCGTGCGCCCCGACAACCCGACCTCGTCGAGGAGCTGTTGGGCGCGCTTGCGTTGGGCTCGGCGGGCGACTCCCGTTCCGATCATCGCGATCTCGACGTTCTGCAGCGCACTGAGGTTAGGGAGCAGGTTGTGAAGTTGAAAGACCAATCCGACTGCGTGCCGTCGGTAGTGATCGAGTTGTCGCGGCTGACTTGGGAGAGGCTGACCGTGCACGGCGATCGTGCCGTGCGTCGGTTCGTCGAGGGCCGCGAGCAGGTGGATCAACGTCGACTTCCCACAGCCCGATGGACCGGTGACCGCGACGAACTCGCCCTGGGCGACCTCCATGTCGAGGCCGGTCAGGGCGTGAATTCGACCGTGATCGAAGTCCTTGACGAGCACCTTCACGACGATGTCGGGCTCACTCATGACGCATCGCCTCGAGCGGCTCACGTCGCGCGGCCCGAGCGGCCGGGTACACGGCTCCCAACAACGTCATCAAGGCGGCGAATCCCAACGCCCGCCAGAACACGCCCGCGCTGAACGTCGGGTTGAAGATGCCGAGCAGATCGGGCAACCTGGCAAGCAGGCGCACGGCCCCGAATGCCAGCACCACACCGGCCATCGCGCCGAGCAGGCACACCATCGCGGCCTCGCCGATCACCAGGGCGACGATCCGCATTCGGCTCCAACCGATGGCGCGCAGCACCCCGAACTCCCTCGTGCGTTCGAAGAACGACAGCAGGGTCGTGTTCATCACTCCGACGGCTCCGATGATCAGGGCGAGCACGCTGCCGCCGAGGTTGGCAGCGGTGATCAGGATCAGGTTGCGGTCGACGCGACCGAAGTCGGATTGCGTGCGCACGGTCGCCAGCTGTGGAAGGTCTGATTCGATCTGCTTGCGGACCTTGTCGATGTTGGCACCGGGCTTGATCCGCACGAACAGCAGCGTCATGCTGCCGGGTTTGCGCTCCTCGGCCTGCAACGTCGTCAGCGGCAACATCGAGGCCGTATCCCCGAAGACCTGCCCGGTGGAGAAGATCCCGGTGACCTTGTAGGTGTGATCTTCGATGGTGATGCTTCCACCAACGTGGACTCCGAGGTCGGCGGCGGCGCGGTAGCCGAGCATGATCTCGTTTGTCGCTTTCGACGAGTAGGCGCGACCGTCGACGACCTTCACGCCGAACTCGGCCAGGCTCTCGGGCGGAACTCCGATCTTGAGGAACAGGGGATGGTTGGCATCGAGCTTGGAGACAGCGACGAGCACACCGATCGCACTTTCCACGTCGGGCAGGGTTCGGACATGATCGAGGTCGCTGGTGTCGACGGCGCTGTAGAGCAGATCGGAGACGCCTTCTTGGGCCACGCTGAAGTCGGCGCGGCCGGTTCGGAGCACCGACAACGCCGTACCGCGAAGGCTCGAAGTCAGCACCCCGAGTGTGACGATCGTGAGGACCCCTATCGCAACCGCAAGGCCCGTCAGGATCGAGCGGGCCTTGCGGGCCAGCAGGTTCTGCCTGATGAGATCGATGAGGTTCATCGGCATCCATCTTGACCGAAGTGCCGGACGGTACCGGTGTTGGCCGCTGAATGGGGGACTTGGCCGGGACGTTGTGCTCTACCGATTGTTGTCAAAACCGAGTGATCTGGTTGAGCAACCCTCTTTGCAGCAAAGTCGGAACCGAACAAGGGGCACCAGAGATGGAACGCCAGGACCAGATTGACGTATTGGTGGTCGACAGCCATCACATAGTGGCGCAGGGCATCGCTCTCGTCGTGGGCAGCGAGCAGACGATGCGCGTCGTGGGAACCGCGGGCAGCATCAAGGAGGCGGTCGAGTTGGGAGCCTTGCGCCGGCCCGACGTCGTATTGATGGACCTCGGCCTGCCCGACGGCGATGCAAACGCGGCCATCTCCAGCATTCGCGCCGTGTCGCCGATGTCGAAGATCATGATGGTGACCGGGTCGTCCGACGACAACGCCCTGGCCATTGCGGTCGATTCCGGTTGCGCCGGTTACGTCCACATGACCGCCAGCACCGAGGAGTTGCTGAACGCGGTGTCCACCGTGGCGGCTGGACGTGCGTATTTCCCGACAGCGGCCCTGGCCCGCCTGCTGTACGAGCGTAGATCCGCTCCGAATGGCGCCCACGCAGTGTCGGACCGTGAACGTGAGGTCCTGCAGCTCCTGGCCAACGGTCGCACCGTCGCCGACATTGCGACTGGCATGGGACTCTCGGTGCACACGGTGCGCAACCACATCCGTCGGGCGATGCGACACCTCGGCGTTCACAGCCGGCTCGATGCGGTCGTCGCCGCAGCGCGGGCGGGAATCCTGTCGGTCGAGACTTCCAAGCCGCTGCGGTCGGTGCGACTCTGAGCTCGGCTCAGGCGACGGTCCCCGCGGGGAGATGCTCGATGACCACGTCGGTGCCCGGGAACAGCAGCGTCGCGTGGCCACTGTCGTCCCAGCGAACGAGGAACGGCCCCGACGAGTCGGGCCCACGAGCCTCCAGCACTTCACCCTTGCGGTCGGCCTCACCGATTCGGTGTCCCTTGACCACTACCTGGTCTCCAGCTCGTGCCTGCATGACGACACCTCCGTGTGCTCGGTGATTGCAGTGTGCGCTGGCGTGCGGCCGGGTGCCCAGGGCCGTTCGACCCTTGCCGAGGGCACCGTGTTGGTGCCCGACTTGTTCTATGGATGACGACCCGCTGCCAGCGCCGACGCTCGCCTTCCTGGGCGCTGCCCGAGGGCGCGTCGGCTGAGTGTCAGTACCTCAGAACGGCGGCGATTCGAAGGTCACCAGGAACGTCGGCGTCATCGACGATGTGGATCGTTGCCCGGTGCCGAAGGCAGTCGTTGACGACCGCGACGACAGTGCGGCGATCCGCTGCCGAGATTGGCGGAGCCCCGGTGTCGTCGACAACCGACCGAGCGACGAGCAGATCACGGACCGATCCGCTCTCGCTGGCGGCGATCAGATCATCGGGATCGACGGCCGTCTGGCCGGTACCGGCGAGCTGATGGAGTCGGCTCACCGCTTCTGCCGCCGACGTGTCGTGCGACTTGACGAGCTCCCATGAGCGTTCGTGCAGCTCGTCGACGGGCATCCCCTCGGGACTGCCCAGAACGGGAATGCCGAAGGTGTGCCGGTAGTGAGTGCTGTTGATGAACATCGCCGCCTCGTACTCGACGCCAATGATCACGAGCGGGCTCTCCCCGCCACCGAGGATCGGTGTGATCGCCTTGTCGATCAAGTGGAGATACTGGTGGACGTCGTCCTTGCGGAGGTCTTCGCCTCCGCCGGAGCCGTGCAGCACTCCCGCACCGTCGCGGTTGCGGACCGGCTCACGACGGATGTACCAGAGGGCGTCATCGATCGAGCGCGGCATGTCCGGTACATCGACCGGCTCGAACTCGAAGCGACGTCCGCGGAACAGTCGTGGGTCCTTCTTCCCGATCGTCAGTGAGAAGAAGTCGAGGTCGCCGACGACCGCCGGCAGAAGCCGAAGCAGGTCGGGACCATCACCAATTTCGACGGCTGGGCCAACGGCCACCGGGAGCGCGAGCTTCATCGACGTGTCGGCAGACAAGAACACGGCGAGCCCTCGCGAGGCGACCGGCACATCGTCGAGGATGGATTCGTCCAACAGCGGGGCAACGAACGCGGCGGCCGAGCCGTGCCCCAACCCATGGTCGACCGTCAATTTCGCGCTCGTTATCTGGGCGAGGCGACGAAGGGCTTTCTTGATCGGCTCCGTCGGCTGCGGGCGGGAGAAATCGCTGGGGACGAAGGCGCTGACGAGGAGCGGCGCCTCCCATTCGACCAGCGTGGAGAGGGTGTGATGGCTCAATCCGACAACTGTGGTCATAAGCTCAGCAAACTTCGATTGCTGCTGCTGGTGACGGGCCAAACGTCCTACCGGCTAGGGACCAACGGCCCGGCGTCCGGTTTGCACCGACTGGATGATCTCGTCGATGCCTTGGAGCGCCATCGTCATGCGGTCGGCGAGCACCGTCTCGTTCGAAGCACCGGCAGCGATGGACATGCCGAGCGCGAACAACTGCTGGATCACGAGGTCGAGTGACACGCGGAGTCGATCGCCCTCGACCCTGAGGTTGGCGAGATCGATCTTGTTCAGCGCAGAATCCGCTGCGGCACGGCGGTGGGCCGTCATGTCACGCACTGTTGCTGCCACGAGGGTGGTGCCAGGCAGCGAGTTGAGTTGCACGTCGATGGGGAACTTCGAGC
This sequence comes from Ilumatobacteraceae bacterium, assembly GCA_025358075.1. Lineage (GTDB taxonomy): Bacteria > Actinomycetota > Acidimicrobiia > Acidimicrobiales > Ilumatobacteraceae > JAENVT01. The sequence continues at coordinate 2,454 of JANYKU010000183.1, read as the reverse complement.
CGTCGGCATGCCGACCTTCGATGTCGAGGTCTTCGCGGCCCATCGGCCGAGGCTTGGGATCCTCGACGTACGCCTCGACGGCGTGGCGATGCGCCTTGCGCAGATCCTCCGGCAGCAACATCTCCAGCGGTCGACCGATCAGGTCACCGGCTTCGTAGCCGAACAGTTCGAGTAGTGGCTTGTTGACGTACACGATGCTGCCGTTGGTGTCGGCGAGGAGCACGCCATCGGTCGTGCGATCAAGCACCATCGACATGACGTCGTCGGACGCAGGGAGTGTGGTGGTGCGGGCCACCTGCTCGCACGCGTCGCTCTGCGTGGTCATCAGGCAAGTATCGAACGATGTCGTCCCCCGAACCTATGGCCATTGGTCCCGACCGATCCCGATACGGCCTGGGGTGCTGGTGATGTGGTGCGCCTACGTCGTGATTCGCGAGGCGATCACCGGGCCGGGCTCGGCTGGAGCATCGCCGATCCGGAACGCCGCTCGGAGGCCCTCAACAGCGAACATCGCCTCGGATTCGGTGCGGGCGTGGATGACGGCCAGAGGTCGCTCGCGGTCGACGTATTCGCCGATGCCGGCCACCTCACTGAGCCCAACCGCATGGTCGACGTCGTCTTCAACGCGTGTTCGCCCTCCGCCGAGGGCAACGACGGTCAATCCGACCGCCCGCGTATCGACGGCCTGCACGTAGCCGCTCTCCGTTGCGTCGGCCCGCAGGACGACCGCCGCTGCACGCAGGTGCGCGTCTGGGTTCTGCACCAGATCGTGGGGGCCGTCGAGCGCACTGACCATGTCTTGGAACCGTTCGGCCGCGGCTCCGGTTCCGCGTGCCGCGATCAGCCGGCCGGTGGCCGACTCGTGGTCGGTGGAGAGACCACCGACCACGAGCATCTCGGCGCCGAGCGCCAGCACGACCTCGGTGAGTCTGGCGTCATTGCTCGACCCAGTGAGCCAGTCGATCGCCTCACGCACCTCCACGGCGTTGCCGGCAGTTCGTCCGAGCACCTGGTTCATGTCGGTGAGCAGCGCGTTGGTGACGAGGCCGGCACTGCGAGCCACGGTGACGATGCTGTGGGCGAGCTCCTCGGCCTTTGACAGGTCGCTCATGAACGCGCCATTTCCAAAGGTGACATCCATGACCAGCGCGTCGAGACCGGCGGCGAGCTTCTTGGAAAGGATCGATGCCGTGATCAAGGCGACCGACTCGACCGTGGCGGTCACATCGCGAATCGCATAGAGGCGTCCGTCGGCCGGCGCGAGGTTCGACGTCTGACCGATGATGGCACAGCCGACATCGGCAACGACCTTGTGGAACAGGTCGTTGTCGGGCTTGGTGCGATACCCCGGAATGCTCTCCAGCTTGTCGAGCGTGCCGCCGGTGTGCCCGAGTCCCCGGCCGGAGATCATCGGCACGTGGGCGCCGCACGAAGCAACTAGCGGCGCCAGCATCAGGCTGACCTTGTCGCCGACGCCTCCGGTCGAGTGCTTGTCGATCACCGGGCCGTGCAGGTGGGCGCGGTCCCAGTGCATGCTGGCACCCGACTGCGACATCGCCCGGGTCAACGTGACCCGCTCCTCGATGTCCATCCCATTGAAGAAGACGGCCATCGCCAGCGCCGCCGCCTGACCGTCGCCGACGCTGCCATCGGTGAGGCCGGCGACGAACTGTTCGATGTCGCTATCGGTCAACCGCCCGCCGTCGCGCTTGCACCGGATGACCTCCTGCGGCAGGAACGTCTTCGCGCCAGAGCTCATCAGTATTCCGACGATAGCCGCGTCTCGTGCGAGCTGCCCAGCACATTGATGATGTCGTTCAGCAACCCACTTGCGCCGAAGCGGAAGTTGGTGGGCACGGCGATGTCGGGTTGCAGGTATCGATCGGCGAGATCGAGGTACAGCGCTGCCTCGGCAACGGTCTTGACCCCGCCGGCGACCTTGAGCCCGAGCAGCTTGCCGTCGCCTCGGGCAGCGACGATGACCTCGAGGAGCGCCTCTGCGGCTTCTGGCGTGGCGGCAGGTTCGAGCTTGCCGGTCGACGTCTTCAGGAAGTCGGCGCCATTGGCGACGGCAAGACGCGCCGCAGCCTTGATCACCGAGGCATCGTGCAGCACGCCGGTTTCTAGGATGACCTTCAGTGTCACCGAGTGCCGGTCGTGGCAGACCGAGCTGACACGGTGGATGAGTTTGGCCGCAGCGTGGTGGTCGCCGGCCAGAAACGCCCGAAATGGGAGGACGACATCGATCTCGTCGGCGCCGTCGGCCAACGCCCGTTCGACCTCCCTGATGACCGCTCCGATGGATGACGTTCCCAACGGGAAGTTGGCGACCGCGGCGACCGCGATGCCGCTTCCCTTCAACCGGGACTTCGCCTGGCCGACGACCACCACGCTGCGGCCAAACTCATCCACCGTGTCAGCTCGGTCTGCCACGACCGGCACTCGGTGACACTG
>JANYKU010000083.1 GCA_025358075.1 Ilumatobacteraceae bacterium | reverse complement strand
CTGATCGGCGCGCACGACGAACGTTGGCTGGCCCGTCAGGCGGTGATCAACCTGCTCGGATTCGCTCCGTTGGCCATCGCCACGCTGTTCGTGCCGCGCCTCGGGCTCGCCGGGCTGTGGGGCGCGCAGGCGGCCTGGGTGACCTTGCGCGCCTTCGTCAACTGGCGCCGATGGGAGTCGCGGCCATGGCAGCGGGCAATGGGATCGATGCCAGCAACCGCGCTGTGAGCCGCACCGACGACGCGCTGAGCCCGCTGCCGGCGGCGTGGTAGCGCACCCATTCGGTCGCCTGGTCGGAGTGCAGCACTGCGGCGACATCGTCGAGCCGCTCGGTCGTGCACGTGATCACCGGCACGCTGGGCAGCCACGCGCCGTCGCGGTCGATGACCGCCTCGATGCGACGTGTCTGATTGGCAATGAGGATCTTCGGTACCAACCGTCGATCGGCCCACTGCTGCAGTGCGGGTGACAGCGAGTTCAGGTCGACGCGGGGTGCGGCGAACTTCTGTTTGGCAAAGCGAACGGTTCGCCGTCCCCAGCAGCATTCGTTTGGTTCGATCAGCCCACAGGTGATCAGCGGCGGACCGGTTGCCGAATCACTGACCGCGCCGACCAGCCCGTAGTACTGGTCGCGGAAGTCGGCGGTGAACGCGGCGATGTCGCCGAGCACCGGGCCATCGTGTGCCACGGCATCGGTGTCGGCGATCAAGCCCGACCACCTCGACGGCATGGGCATCGACGTTCGCGCCGAGAACTCGGGGCCGAACGTGCGACGTACGTTTCCCTGAACACCGCCGACCTCCCAGACACCCGCCCAGACCCGCACGCTGGCATCGAACATGTGCGTCGGCGACCACCACATCCAGCGCAGCGCGGCACGTTGCGAGACGTCGTCGCGGATCGCCGCGGCGTCGCGTGTCGACAGCAGCGACAGCGGCAGGACCAGCCCGACGCGTCCACCGGGGCGAGCCAGCCGCACGGCCAGCGCCAGGAATTCCGCGGCGCTGTCGGCGTAGGGTCCCCCACCGAACTTCGACCGGCCGTTGCGTGAGGTCGAAGCAGCGAGCTGGTTGAGGAACGGTGGGTTGCCGACCACTGCGTCGAATCGCCGCGCGGCCCAATCGATCGCCAACGAATCGCCGTGCGTCCACGACGTCGCCGGGTCGATGTCGACACCGGTGATCGTTGCCGTGTCGGTGAACGGCGCGAGGAACCGGCCGTCACCGCACGCGGGGTCGAGCACAGTCTGCGGCTCGAAGTCGCGACGCACCTCTGCCACGACGGCGTCGACCAACCGGGGTGGCGTGTACCAGGCGCCGAGCAGCTTTCGTTGTGACACCGGCATCGCCCGAGCGTAGGGTGCCAGCCCGTGACGGATGCGACAGGCCGCTACCTCAAGTTCGGGCGCGACGAGTGGGCAGACCTGCGCGCCACGACACCACTGACGCTCGGCGAGCACGATCTCGATTCGTTGCGCGGCATCAACGAGAGCATCGATCTCGACGAGGTCGCCGCCGTCTACCTGCCGCTCACGCGCCTGTTGAACCTGTACGTCTCGGCGACGCAACAGTTGCATCGCGTGTCGGGTGAGTTCCTCGGCACGTCATCGCCGAAGGTGCCGTACATCATCGGAATTGCCGGCAGCGTTGCCGTCGGCAAGAGCACGTTTGCCCGCATCCTGCAGGCCCTGCTGGCTCGCTGGCCCGACCATCCCAAGGTCGATCTGGTCACGACCGATGGGTTCCTGTATCCGAACAAGGTGCTCGACGAGCGCGGCATCATGAACCGCAAGGGCTTCCCGGAGAGCTACGACACGAGGCGTTTGTTGCAGTTCCTTCGTGAGGTGAAGAGCGGTGTCGCCGTCGCCAGCGCGCCGCTGTACAGCCACGTCGTCTACGACATCGTCGAGGGCCAGACGGTCGATGTCAGTCAGCCCGACATCGTCATCCTCGAGGGGCTCAACGTGTTGCAGGTCGGGCCGCCCGGCGCAGCGGCCGAGTTCGTCAGCGACTACTTCGACTTCAGCATCTACCTCGACGCCGACGAGGCCCACATCGAGGAGTGGTACGTGCAGCGCTTCATGAAGCTGCGCGACACGATCTTCCAGAACCCCGACAGCTTCTTTCGCCACTACGCCGACCTGTCACACGACGAAGCCGTCGACGTGGCCAAGTTGATCTGGCGCGAGATCAACGGCAAGAACCTCCGCGAGAACATCGCCCCGACCAAGTCGCGCGCCGCGCTCTTGTTGCTCAAGGGGCCCGATCACCGCGTCACCGAAGTGTCGTTGCGCCGCTTGTAGTCGCGGGTCAGCGACGGTCGAGCCAGGCGGGAAGGTCGGCAAGCGACGCCAGCTCGACGAAGTGCTCGTCGTGTTCGACGTGTTCGAGATCCCACAGGATCGGGTATGGGATGTGCACGCCGTGACCACCGAGCGACAGCACCGGCAAGATGTCGCTGCGCACGCTGTTGCCGACCATGCAGAACCGGGTCGGGTCGATGTCGTGTCTCGCCAGCAGGCCGGCGTACGTCTCCGGATCCTTCTCCAACACGATCTCGACCTGTTCGAAGTGATGGGCCAAGCCACTGGTGGTGACCTTGTGGGTCTGATGGATGAGGTCACCCTTGGTGATCAGGATCATCCGGCGAGTGGAGCCGACCGCGGCCAGCACCTCGGGAACGTGATCGAGCAGCCGCACCGGCTCCTCGAGTTGGGCCCTGACCATCTCGACCATCTCGGCGACGACGGTCGAGGGAACCCGCCCACCGCTGATGGTCACTGCGGCCTCGACCATCGAGAGACCGAACGACTTCACGCCGTAGCCGAAGGCGGCCAGGTTCTTGCGTTCCGTCGCCGTCAGCGCGGCCTTCACCTCGACGCCGTCGGGTGCGAACGGCGTGATCAGCTCGACGAACTGCTCTTCGTTGGCGCGGAACCCGTCCTCGCTGTGCCACAACGTGTCGTCGGCATCGAAGCCGATCACATCGAACATGCTCATAGCTGGTGGTAGTCGACCACGACGATCGGGTTGTTCATCGGTGCAAGGCGTTGAGGTAGTTGTAGACGGTGATGCGGCTGACGCCCATGGCATCGGCGACGTCTTCAACAGCTCGGCGCAGCGTGAACGCGCCGCGCTCGTCGAGCAGGCGGATGGCTCGCTGCTTGTCCTCACGCGAGAGCGACGGAAGGGACGCACCGAACTCGCGCTCGACGGCGTCGATCAGGCGATCGAGGGCCCCGTGCAATGGCGCCATGCGGACCCCGGCGATGATCGACCCCTCCCAACGCAGGGGCATGTCACCCGGTTCGCGTTCGTCGGCAGGCACCAGCGTTGCACCGAGGGCCTCGACAATCGGTTTCACCGCCAGTACCAGTGGATGCCGCGGCAGCCCGCTCACGAGGCCTCCGGCAGGCGTTCGGCGTGCAGGGTGACGTGCGTCGCTCCGTTGGCGAAGGCGGCATCGAGTACAGCCCTGGCGACCTCAGCAGCCTGGGTGGCCGGCACGCTGCAGCTCGAACCGAACGGGCCGAAGTCGATCTCGTACCCGAAGGCCTGTGCGGCCTCGATCGCAGACAAGACGTGAGGGCCGGGACGACCCTCGACGAACGGTTCGATGGTGAACTCGAGCAGCAGCACGCTTCAGCACTGTAGCCAACGATGCAGCTGCGCCGGCCCGGGGAGGGGGTGGGAGGCCGGGCCGGCGCGCTGACACCGTCAGCGCGCGCCCATCACCCGCTCGAGGTCCGCGCTGCGGTTGATGCAGTCGGCGCCGGCCATTTCGAAGGCCTCGTTCAAACGGTTGAGCGCACTTCTGAACGTCGTGTTCCACTCGCTCTCGAAGTGCTAGCGAGCCGGGCCCTCCCACACGGTTCCGGCCAATGCCGACGTCACCGCGCCGATCACCCCGTCGATCGCCGTCTTCTGCTGCTTCATCGATCGGCCGAGGCCGCTCAACTGTTCGGGAATAGCGCCGTACATGCCCATGATGTCTCCTCCTGGTGAGCCGATTGCTCACCGACAAAGAGGCAGGCTCAATCTGCGAAACCGGAAAGGAGCGGTAGCAGCAAGGCGATGCTGTCGGGGAGGAAGCGATGGGTGGTGCGCATCGTCTTCAGTTCGGCGGGCGTGACCCAGCGGGCTTCGACGATCTCGCCGTCGTCGAAGTTGAACGGTCCGTCGTGCACGACGCGATATCCGCGACACAGCGCGGCCAGATGGTCGTCGATGTAGTGCGACTGGCCGAGGTAGTCGAGCTCGACCGCGTCGACACCGAGCTCTTCGGCAAGCTCGCGCCGCGCTGCGGCCTCGTAGCTCTCGCCGGCCGTCACGACTCCTCCGGCAGCGATGTCCCACCAGCCGGGCCAGAGGTCTTTGTCGGCGCTGCGCCGGTGGATCAGCAGCCGGCCGTCGCTCGACAGTACGGCGATCCCAACCGAGCGATGCTGCAACCGCTTGGCGCGCATCTCGGCGCGGGTGACCGTGGCGATCACCCGGTCGTCGTCGTCGACGATGTCGACGAGTTCATCGGTCATCGGCCCAGGTCTACCATTCGGCGATGGACCTCGAAACGCTACGTGATGCGTCCCACGATCTGCTCGACGACATGGTTGCCCTGCGGCGCACGCTGCACCAATGGCCGGAGATCGGCAACGATCTGCCGATCACGCGCGAGAACGTGCTCGAGGCCCTCGACGGTCTGCCGCTCGACGTCACGTTGCACGAGACCACCAGCGGGATCGCTGCCCTGCTCGAAGGCGGCAAGCCAGGGCCGACGGTGTTGCTGCGCGGCGACATGGATGCCTTGCCGCTGGTCGAAGACACGGGTCTCGACTTCCGTTCGCGGAGTGAAGGGAGCATGCACGCCTGTGGTCACGACACCCACACGGCCATGCTCGTCGGCGCGGCGAAGCTGTTGAGCGCGCAGCGCACCGGCATCGCCGGTCGCGTTTTGTTCATGTTCCAGCCCGGCGAGGAGGGCAACCATGGCGCCCGGTTCATGCTCGACGAGGGCTTGCTCGACCTGCCGCCGGCGCGATCAGACGGTTCCCCGTCGCCGGTCACCGCCGCCTACGCCCTGCACATCACGTCGGTGCTGCCGACCGGGTGGCTCAGCAGCCGCGGCGGCTCGATCATGGCCGCCGCCGACACCATGTACATCACCGTCAAGGGCCGTGGCGGCCACGCCAGCGAGCCCTACCGGGCCCTTGATCCGATTCCGATCGCCTGTGAGATCGTCCAGGCGTTGCAGACCATGATCACCCGGCGCATCGACGTGTTCGATCCCGCCGTCGTCACTGTTGGCAAGATCGTCGCCGGCACGGTGAACAACATCATTCCCGAGACCGCCCAGATCGAAGGCACCATCCGCGCGGTCAGCGAGCGCACCCGGCGCGCGGTGCACGACGGCATTCGGCGGGTGGCCGAAGGGATTGCCGCGGCGCACGACGCCGAGGTCGATGTCGTGCTCGAAGACGGCTACCCCGTGACCATCAACGACAAGTCGCAGGCCGACATCGCCCTCGAACTGGCCAGTGGTCTTGTCGGTGCCGACAAGACGATTCGCATGCCGAACCCGATCATGGGCGCCGAGGATTTCAGCTACGTGCTGCAAGAGGTGCCGGGGGCGATGGTGTTCCTCGGCGGCACACACGCTGAACGCAGCCTGGCAACGGCCGCGCCGAACCATTCCAACCGGGTGATGTTCGACGAGCAGGCCATGATCACCGGCACGGCGATGTACGCGGCGATGGCCCTCAACCACCTGCGTTCGTGACGGGTGACAGTATGACTACGAGTCAGGTGCTGAGGAAACGATCGCGGCCGCGCAGCCGCAGTGTTGCGAGTTCGAACGGACGCATGACCAGCGCGACGATCCCGTCGCTGCATTCGATGCCTTCGAGTGGCTCTTCCAAGAGATTGCAACGGAACGCCGCACCGATCGGCCGAGGTGTGCGGACGGTCAGCGTCGTGCGGTCGCCGCAGGCTTCGTACAGCCGCACGATCAGATCGTCGGAACCGTCGTCGGCCTGCTTGATGCTGCTGATCTGCACGCCGCGATGGTCGATCGAGACCACAGGTTGCGGCGCAGTCGTCGCGTCGCCGGAGACGACGCGCAGCGGCATGTTGAGGGCCTCGGCCCCGTGCACAACCTCGTACAACCCGGCGCCGTGCGGGAGCACGCTGATGGTCACTGTGTGTCGCCCGTGGTCGGCATCGGGATCTGGATACTTCGGCGCACGCAGCAATGAGACGCGGACACCGCCGTCTTGAACTCCGTGCCCGTACCGCCCGTTGTTGAGAACGGCGACTCCGAACGACGGCTCGCTGAAGTCGACGTAACGATGGGCGCAGACCTCGAACTTGGCGGCATCCCATGAGTTGCTGGCATGGGTGGGACGCCTGACGTGCCCGAACTGCACATCGCAGATCGCATCGTGCGCGTGGACGTCGAGCGGCACCATCAGCGACAGCAGCTTCTCGTTCTCGTGCCAGTCGATGTCGAAGGTGATGTCGAGCCGCGCAGAGCCGGCCCGCATCGTGTACCGCTGGGTCAGCTCCGACTCGCCGAACTTGCGGCGCACGACAAGTTGCGCCATCAACGGGTGCGACATCTCGAACTCGATCGACGTGGCAGACGTGATCGGCGACCCGAGGAACCGGGTCCACGATTCGAGGTCCCAGGCGTCGTACTCGACCGGGTGATCGGGGGCGATCTCGAGGGTGACCCGACGTCCGGCCGGCAACACCTGCCTGCCGTGCACGACATCGATGATCGAGGTGATCTCGCCGTCGAGGTTCCAGTTGACGGCGAGCAACCCGTTCTTCATCGAGTGCTCGGTGACGACGACGCGATCATCGGGCCGGGCCGCGGCAAACGTGCCGAGGCCTGAACCGGGCACCTCGGCCATCGACGGCACTCCATCGACGACCACGACTTCGCGACGATCGTGAGTCGCTGCATTGGCGACCGCGCCAGTCGCCGGTGCTACGACGGCCATGGCTTCGGCGATGATCTGCTCGAGGCGATCGGCGACGCGCGAGTGCGCGGCCGCTGCGTCCGCGGCTACCCAGGCGATCGATGAGCCGGGAAGGATGTCGTGGAACTGCTGCAGCAGCACTTCCTTCCACAACTCGCCGAGCTCGTCGACAAGCGGCGGCGAGGCGCCACCGGCGGCAACCCACCACAGCTCGGCCTCGCGCAGCAATCGCTCGCAGCGCCGGTTGCCGACCTTCGTTGCCGACTGCGATGTCAGCGTGCCGCGGTGCATCTCGAAGTAGAGCTCACCCGACCAGACCGGCACCGGCGCACCGACCGCAACCTCGGCTTCGACCCGGCCGAAGAACTGCTCGGCGGTGCCGACCGAGATCCGCGACACGCCGTCGAGATCGGCCATCCGCCTGGCACGTTCCATCATCTCCCGGGTCGGTCCGCCGCCTCCGTTTCCGTGGCCGAACGGCATCAACGACCAGTTGCTCCAGCCGTGGTCCTTGAAGTTGTCATCGGCATAGCGCATCTCGGCCGGTGTGACCTCGGCGTTGTAGGTGTCGACCGGCGGAAAGTGGGTGAGCACCCGCGAGCCGTCGAGGCCCTCCCACCAGAACGTCGAGTGCGGGAAGACGTTCTGCTTGTTCCAGCTCAGCTTCTGCGTGATGAACCGATCGCAGCCACCCTGCCGGAAGACCTGTGGCAGCGTTGCCGGGTAGCCGAACACGTCGGGGATCCAGACCACCGAGCTGCGCGTGCCGAACTTCGCCTCGAAGTAGCGCTGCCCGGCGACGAGTTGACGAACGATGCTCTCCCCGCTGGGCAGATTCATGTCGGGCTCGACCCACATCCCGCCGACCGGGTGCCACTGGCCCTCGGCGACCTTGTCGCGGATTCGTTCGAACAGCTCCGGCTGGCTGCGCTCGATCCATTCGTACTGCGCGGCCTGCGAACAACTGAAGTGGTAGTCGGGGTAGTCGTCCATCAGCCGCAGTGCCGAAGCGAAGGTGCGCAGACACTTGCGTTGCGTTTCGCGGATCGGCCACAGCCAGGCTGAGTCGATGTGCGCGTGACCGACAGCGATCACACGATGGGCGCTGGCCCGCGCCGAGAGAGCGAGGGCCGGCTGCAGCATTCGCCGGGCAGTCGCCGCGGTGGCGCCGACGTCGGCGAGGTCGATGACGTTGAAGGCTGCCTCGAGTTGGCGCAACACTCGGACGCGTCGCGCGTCGTTGGCGGGCAGCGACTTCGCCAAGCCGAGCAACACGTCGACGTCGAGCAGCAGCGCGAACGCGGCCTCGTCGCGTTTGCACAACGAGGCGTGGACCAACCGGTAGATCGGCTTGTCGCCCGCCGTGTCGAGTGATCCGAGCTGTGATGGCGTGTACCCGGGGAACGCCGGGTTCGACGCGGCCTCGACGTAGAACGTGAACGGGCCCGGGCCGACGTTTGGCAGCGGCAGGCCGCGGCGACGGGGGTGGATCCCCTGCACGGGTTGACCATCGATCCAGACCAGACCCTCCGATTGGAACCCGGCAGAGTCGGGGTGAAACCCGAGGTCGATGACCGCCTCAAGCTGGGGACCGGCGAGCTCGGCCGGTACGTCGACCGAGAAGCGGAACCACGTCGTGCCCCACGGTCGACTCCATCGCTCGCCGATGGCGAACGGCCGGTAGTCGCCAGCCATCGCCTCGTCGAACGGCACCGGCTCGCCGAGTGCATCCCACGCGGCCACGTCCAGTGGAATCGAGTGGCTGTACACAGCGGCGAGCACTCGCTCGGCCAGCTCTCGCCGAATCCGAGCCTCGACGAGCTGAAGATCGTTGTGCACGATGCGAGGCTAGTGATTGCGGCAATTACCCTGGCCACATGACGCAGCGGCCACTCGAGGGCATTCGCGTGCTCGATTTCACCCGGGTGCTCAGCGGGCCGCACGCGACTCGCATGCTGTGCGATCTCGGCGCCGACGTGATCAAGGTCGAGCCGCCCGTCGGTGACGTCACCAGGACGACCAATCCTCGGATCAACGGTCTGGCGACATACTTCGTTCAGCAGAACGTGGGCAAGCGGAACATCAGTCTCGACACCGACAAGCCGGAGGCGACCGACCTGTTGCTGCGTCTCGCCGATCGATGTGATGTGCTCATCGAGAACTTTCGGCCAGGCGTGATGCAGCGAATCGGTCTTGGCTACGACGTGGTCGCTCAACGCAACCCGCGCATCGTCTACGCGTCGATCAACGGCTACGGCTCAACCGGGCCGTGGGCCACACGGCAGGCCTATGCGCCCACCGTCGGCGCAGAGACGGGGATCACCAAGGCGCAGGGCGACGCTCGGGGCAGTCAGTACGCCAACGACCAGTTCAGTCACGCCGACGTGTACACCGCGCTCGAGGCCGCCTCGGCCATTCTCGCGGCGTTGTTCAACCGCGAGCGCACCGGCAACGGCGACCGCATCGAAGTGGCGATGGCCGACACGATGCTCTACGTCAACGAGCACGCACACGATCAGTTGTGGGACGGCGACGTTCAGCCCGAGTGGATCCGCAGCTTCGGTCCCGACGCCTACCCCGTCCTCACCGCGGCCAACGGTGAGAGCGTGGTGGTCAGCGCTCATCCCGCGCAGCAGGGCATCTTCGACCGGTACATGACCGTCGCCGGCAGACCGGAGCTGATCGATGATCCGCGGTTCGCCGACGTGCCGTCGCGGCAGGCATACATTGCCGACATCGTCGAGATCCTCAGCGTGTGGGCGGCGACCGTCGCAACACCCCAAGCCATCGAGGCGGAAATGAGCCACCACGGTTTGGCCACCGGCACATTGCGATCACTGCGCGAAGTGTGCGCAACCGACTGGGCTACTGACCGCGGTGTGGTCGTCGAAGTCAGCGACCGCGGCGACGGAACCGTGCGACTGCCCAACTCGCCGTGGCACTTCGCCAGCGCCGATGTGAGCGTTCGCGGCGAGCCGCG
>JANYKU010000076.1 GCA_025358075.1 Ilumatobacteraceae bacterium | reverse complement strand
TGCTGCGCGGGCTGCTGCTGAAGAATTCGGAATGACCGGAGATCACCGTGATGCTCGATGATCTCCTCGACCACGGGGGTACCGAGTGGGCGGATCAGTTCGTCCTCCAAGTCGGCGACGCATACGAAGAAACCGAGCGCTTCCATCTCGGCGCGAGTGAGGTTTGAACCGAGGCCGACTCGCTCGAGACCGCGCTGAAAGTAGCCTTCCTCGGCGACGTCGCAGAGCCCTGCCAGCCTGCGGTCGAGCCCGTGCGGACCGAACACCTCGAGAAATCGGCCGACGCCTGTCGCGCCGCCCATCGGAACGATGGAGATGCCCTCACCGCCGAGATCGCGACCACGCAGCCGTGCCAGCGCTTCGAGCGCGAGCTGGTCACTCGTCCCTTCGACCAGTACGACCGTGTGCTGTTCGGGCACTACTGAGCCGTCCAACCTCCATCGACGGGCAGGATCGCGCCGTTCACCATCGCCGCGGCGTCGGAGGCGAGGTACACGACTGCGCCGGCGACGTCGGCGATCGTGCCGACCTTTCCAATCGGAATCCGCTCGACCACCGCGCGTCGGTAATCGGGGTCGTCGAGACGCTCAGCGGTTCCCGGCGTGTAGATGAACGTCGGCGCTACCGCATTGACGGTGACACCACGTGCCCCCCACTCGAGGGCCAATACCCGAACGATCTGATTCACGGCCCCCTTTGATGCGCAATACACGGCGTGGTCACGGATACCGACCGCCGAGGCCTGCGAGCTCATCGCGATGATCCGACCAGAGCCTTGGGCGACCATCACCCGACCGGCGGCTTGGGCGGTGAAGAAGAGTCCTCGCGCATTGACGCCCATCATCTCGTCCCAGTCGCGCTCGGTGACGTCGAGGGCGGCGTGGTTGGCACCGAGCCCGGCATTGGCAACGAGAATGTCGAGGCGCCCGTGGCGATCGACTACTTCATCGATGGCGCCGCGGATCGACGCCACGTCGTTGACGTCGAGCGCATGGGCCGACGCCGCGCCTCCTGCGGCGGCCACCTCCGTTGCTACGGCTTCGGCGTCGGCACTCGATCGGGCGGTGATGGCGACTGTCGCACCGGCCGCGGCGAGGGCGTCGACCAGCCCGCGACCGATTCCCCTACTCGCACCGGTCACGAGTGCAACGCGACCCGCGAGAGAGAATGAAGGGAGGTGCTCACTCTGCATGAACGACACCATAGGTCGGGAGTTTTGCAACCGGGTGGTGATTGCTACGTCGCGGCCACCGACCACGTGAGGGCGGGCGGGCCGACGCGTGCGCAACGCCGAGTCTTGCCGAGCGTCAGCGCGAGACCAGAAAGGCCACGATCGTCAGCAGTATCAGCGCCAGCAAGGCGACAAGCATCCTGCGGCGCTCGCCCTTGCCCCACCGCACGAACGTGCCTGGGTTGTTGCGCAACTCATCCGCCAGGTTCTGGCCTCGTGCCGCATCGGGGGAACCACCTCCTCCGCTCATGGCTCGTCTCCTTGAATTCGTCGGTTCCCTCGACTCTGCCACCGTTGTCAATTGACGGAGCCGGGCGTGAAGGCTGTCGGGCAAGCACGTATGCCCCGCTGGGCGCTCCCGCGCCGGTCCGGCCGAGGCATGTTGCCTCCGTCACGGTGCCTCCCGTAGGTCAGCTAACGTGCCGTTCAACTTGAGCACTAGGAGCGAATCATGTTGCTTTTCTCACGGGTCGCCTCACCATCGGCCAGCCCGAGCAAGGTCATGCCTTGGGCCGCGGACATCACACAGTTCGTCAACGCCAACAGCACCCTTCAAGTGAGCTGCTGGAGCGGCACCTTCGGTTATCCGATCGGCACACTGATCTGGAGCAGCTTCGTCGAGTCGCTCGACGCCCTCTCGACGGCCACAGCGGCGTTGATCGCCCAGGATGGCTACATCCAGCGTCTCGACGCCGCGGCCGAGTTGATAACGACGCCCGGACAAGACTTCCTTCGCCAGGTCGTGTACGGCTCGCCGAGCGAGCCGCCCCCGATGGGCGCGATCGGCACCGTCACCTCCGCCACGGCGTTGGTTGACCGCATGGCAGACGCAGTGGGATGGGGTGTCGAGATCGCCCAGTACCTTGAGGGCCTGATGGGCAACCCGATCGGGGTCTTGACCGACGTTTACGGGCAGATGGGGCAAATCACCTGGATCGGCGTGGTGCCAGATGCCGCAGCCGCCGACGCGGCACGGGCCAAGCTTGGCGCGGATGCCGGCTACATCGGCCGTCTGGCTGGCACCAAAGACCTCTTCATCCCAGGGTCGGGTCACATCGGCCAAGTCACCAGGATCGGCTGACTCTTCGCGATCACAACCTGGATCGCTGGCGCCGAATCGGGCGCCGGCCACCCGAGCCCGTCTCGGCGCCACCGTTATCGGTGATCACGTGGTCGGCTCGGCAGGTCACAACGTTGCTTTCTTCGTGTGAGCATCGTAGGCAGCCACCCTCCTGCGTGATTGACTGACTGAGTTATGCCACGCCACGTCGTCGTCGACGGCTCGAACCTCGCTACCGAGGGTCGAGCCCTGCCCAGCCTCAAGCAACTCAACGAGGCCGTGTTGTCGTACATGGCCGAGAACCCTGATGCCCTGATCACGGTGGTCGTCGATGCGTCGTTCGGTCACCGCATCGATGCCAGGGAGGTCGCCGAGTTCGACGCTGCTGTCAGCAACAACGAGATCGTGGCTCCACCGGCCGGCGCGATCGGTCGCGGTGATGCCTTCGTGCTCAGCATCGCCAACAAGGTGAACGCGACGATCTTGTCGAACGACAGCTACCAAGAGTTCCACGGCACGTACACCTGGCTGTTCGACGAGGGTCGCCTCGTCGGTGGTAAGCCGGTTCCACACATCGGATGGGTCTTCGTGAACCGTCTTCCGGTGCGCGGCCCCACCAGCCGCAAGTCGGTCAGTGAGGCCAAGCGCGGCGGCCGCGCTCCGAAGGTGAAGGCAGCGAGCCCCGAGGCCAGCCAGCCCATGCCGGTTCCGGCCTCACCGCCGCCGGGTGCCGTTCTGCAGAAGCCGGGCCGTGGCCGCGACGACGCAAAGGCGGCAGCCGCGGCTGCCAAACCCGGACACCCAGCCAAGACCGCAGACACTGGCCGGAGCGCGACCGCACCAAAGGCAGAGCCGACGCCGAAGGCAATCGGCACGAACGACCTTCTGGCCTTCCTGAACTTCGTCGAGCATCACCAGCCCGGCAGCAGCGTCAACGCCATCGTCGAGAGCTACTCGTCGCACGGTGCGTACGTGCGAATCGGCGACGTGAAGGGGTACGTGCCGTTGAGCCTGATGGCCGATCCCGCACCGCGAAGCGCGCGCGAGTTCATGAAGGTCGGCGAGTCGGTCACGCTCGTCGTCGAGAGCTTCGCACCCGCGCGCCGCAGCATCGATCTGGCCATACCGACCATGGCTGCCATCAAATCGCCTCCGCCCGAGTTCGTCGCCGAGGCGAAGCGGAAACGTGCCCCGAGAAAGGCTGCCAGCAAGTCGCCGGTCGTCGTCGAGGCCCCCCCCGCAGTCAGTGCCGACACGGCGGCCGCGCCGAAGAAGCGGGCCGCGGCCAAAGCCGCCGCGGTGGTCGCCAAGCCGGCAGTTGCGCGGAAGGCGAGCACCAAGAAGGCACAAGCCGAGAAGGCACAGCCCGAGCCGCCCGCAGTCGCTCCACTGCCGGCGAAACTGCCGAGGAAGCGCGCCTCGAAGAAGGCGGTCGCCATGGCAGCGCCGGTTGTCGAACCGCAAGCTCCGGCCAAGCCGAGCCGACGGCGTTCCAAAGCGTCCTGATTCGCTACGGTCGCTGCTGTGCGGATCGCCACGTGGAACGTCAACTCGCTGAAGGTTCGATTGCCGCGGATCGAGGAATGGCTCGGCGACATGCAACCCGACGTCTTGTGCATGCAGGAGACGAAGGTCTCCGATGATGCGTTCCCGGCGCTCACCTTCATGTCGATGGGCTACGAGTCCGTCCACCATGGCCAGGGACAGTGGAACGGCGTGGCGATCCTGTCGAAGGTCGGTCTCGACGACGTGGTGTCGAACTTCGCCGTGGGCGAACCGGATACCGACGCGCGGATCATCACCGCGACATGTGGAGGTCTCCGCGTCAGCAGCGTCTATGTGCCGAATGGGAGGTCACTCGAGGACGCCCACTACCAGTACAAGCTGAGGTGGATGGCGCAGCTCCGCAGTCACGTCGCCGCGCTCAGCTCGCCCACCGATGCGGTCGTCGTTGCCGGCGACTTCAACATCTGTCCCGCCGACATCGACGTCTACGACCCGGCCAAGTTCGTGGGTGCCACGCACACCAGCGAGCCCGAGCGTGCCGCGCTCGCCGAACTGCTCGACTGGGGAATGATCGACCTCTTCCGCACCCAGCATGACGACGCCAAGCTGTACAGCTGGTGGGACTACCGTGCCGGCGACTTCCACCAAGGACGTGGATTGCGGATCGACCTCGTCCTGGGCACGAAATCGGTGGCTGACCGTTGCACGTGGAGCGTGATCGACCGCAACGCGCGCAAGGGGCAGCTACCGTCGGATCACGCACCGGTCATCGTCGAGCTCGACTGACCATCGCTCGGTAGCGGCCGCAACTTCGCCGCCGCAAGCGGGGTGATGCCGAGGCGCCGGGCGAGCTCGGTGGTGTTGGCCGGTGGATGCTCCAGGAGGTTGCGGAGGACGGTGTCGCTACAGATCGTGCGTTCGGCAACGCCTGCGCCACGAGCGATCTGGGTGCGCCACAGCTTCAATGCGGCGAGCGGGTCAACGACGCGACTCGTCGCCGATCGCTTCGGAGGCGGCACCGGGCGATCATCGGCGATGGTTGCCTGCACCGCTTCCAGCCATGGGCTCGGTCGTGTTGCCGAGCCGTTTCGCGACGCCGATCGAGTGATCAACAGCCGGTCGACGGCACGGGTGATCGCGACATACAGCAATCGTGCCTCTTCGGCGCGCTGTGGCGCTGAGACCGCCGAGCTGTGTGGGATGAGGCCGTCCTCCGCGCCGGCCACGACGACGACCGGCCACTCCCGGCCCTTCGCACCGTGAAACGTGAGCAACGACACGGCGCCGTCAACCTCGTCGACGTCGAGATCATCGAACGGTGCCCGTGTCTCGACCCAGCTACGGAAACTGCCTGGCTCCTGCGACGTGAGAAATCGATCGACCTCTTCGGCTACGCGTCGCCGCAGCGCGTCGTGATGCGTGAACTGATCGTCGGCCCACAGCGCCAACGCCTCGCGACTCGTGGCGCGATACGCGTCGCTGAGCGCCAGCTCGGGCGGCGATCTGCCGACGGCTCGTTGGCTGGCGATTCCGGCGGCGCTGAGCGCTTGTTCGATCGGCACCAATTGATCGTTCGTTCGGGCCAGCACGGCGATGCCGGCCGGGGCATGCGTGTCGAGCGCGCTGCGAACGAACGTGGTGATCGCCGCCGCCTCGGCCTCCGTCGTCGGGAACGACTCGATCTGCAGTGGCACGCCGTCGGCGCGGTTGCTGGCGGTGTCGTCTTGCTGGCCACTGGCTACGAGCGCAGCGGCAGCGGCGCTGACGACCTGCGGCGAACATCGGTAGTTGGTCTCCAAGGAGACGACGGTGACACCGGGATAGGCGCGTTCGACCTCGGTCATCGTCGTGTGATCCGAGCCGTTCCAGCCATAGATCGCCTGCCGTGGATCCCCGACCAGACAGATGTCGGGTCGGCCGCCGCGCCACGCCTCCAGCAGCGCGTGCTGAAGCGGGTTGAGGTCTTGCGCCTCATCCACGAAGAAGTGTCGGAACCGCCAGCGCACCAGCGCCCGAAACGCAGCATCGGTCTCGACCGCGCGCAGGTTGAGATCGAGCAGATCGTCGAAGTCGACGACACCGCGCCGGCGCTTCAACCGTTCGTACGCCGCGGCGAGGTCGGTGAACTTTCGCGGAGGCACGGCGCCCCGCCGTCGTGCTGCGCGAACCTCGCGTTCGTAGTCGGCCGGTTCGATGCGCCGCGCCCGGGCCCAGTCGATGTCGGTCATCGCCGGGTACGGGTCCAATTCGATGCGCAGCTCTTTGAGGCATTCGCGAACGAGACGCAGGCGATCGGGTGCGAGCGCAGGCATCGCCTCGTTACGAGTGATGGCGCGGTCGCGCAGCAGTCGTAGAGCGATGCTGTGGAACGTGCCGGCCTCGATGGACTCATGGATCTCGAGTCGCCGCAGCCTGCGGCGTAGTTCGCCGGCGGCATCGCGGGTGAAGGTCAGCGCCACGACGTGCCTCGGCTCGGCGTGACCCTGCTCGATTCTGTAGGCGATCCTGCGGGTCAGGACCGTCGTCTTCCCCGAGCCCGCGGCGGCGACGATGGCCAGTGGTTGGGCATCGGTCTCGACAGCGCGGCGCTGGTTGGCATCGAGCCCCACCAGCAGTCGGTCCACCGTCATGGCGACACGATACGGCGGCTCGGGAGGCTGCTCGGCCGTTGGTCGAGTTCTCGTGCCGCGGCCGACGAGTCACTACAGTCGCGCTCATGCCGTTCCCGAAGAAGTACCTGAACGCCAACGAGACCATCGCCCTCGACATGCACCCCCACTGGTGGTACTTCTCCGAGCCTGCCTTGTCGCTCCTCGGCAGCATCATTCTGGGCATCGTCGTGCTGGCGAAGACCGACGCGGGCACGAACGGTCGCAGGGTGCTCGGCCTGATCGCCCTCGCCCTGCTTGTGCTGACCGCGATCTGGCTGGTGATCCGCTACCTGAACTGGCTCACGACCAACTTCGTGATCACCTCCAACCGACTGATCTTCCGCCATGGCGTGGTCGGCAAGAGTGGCATCGAGATTCCGCTGGAGCGTGTCAACAACGTCAACTTCAACCAGAGCGTGTTCGAGCGCATCCTCGGCGCCGGCGACCTGCTGATCGAGTCCGGTGGTGAAGACGGCCAGCAGCGGTTCACCGACATCCGTCATCCGGCGCAGGTGCAGAACCTCATCCACGCCCAGATGGAGGGGCACTTCCAAAAGCGCGCTTCGTATGCTCCAGCGTCCACCGGTGACGTGACCGAACAGCTGGAACGACTCGAAGGCATGCTGCAGCGCGGCACCCTGACCCAGGAAGAGTTCGACGCGCAAAAGGCCAAGTTGCTCGGCTGAGGTGCCTGGAGTGTTTCGAGGTACCCGGGTAGGCGTCAAGCACTCCACATCGGGTTATGGCAGCCCGGCGCCAGGGGTTTCGACCTCGGTGATCAACACGTTGCCAGTGCGTCGCACTGATGCTTCGACGGCCAGCGAGAACTGCGAGGTCAGCATGAACAGGGTTCGACGATCGGGCCCACCCAGCATGCACGCGAAGCAGCGGTGATCGGTCTCGACCACGTCGACGACCTCGCCGCCTTCGACGACCCGGAAGCATTCAGGGCTCACCGGGTTGGCCACCCAGATCGCGCCATCGGCGTCGAGGCAGATACCATCGGGCACCCGCTTGCCGAGATCGGCCCACACCCGGCGGTTGGAGAGCGTGCCGTCGCCGGCGATGTCGAAGGCAGTTAGCCGGTTGGCGAAGCTCTCGGCCACGATCATCGTCCGGCCATCCGGGGCGATCACCGCCCCGTTCGGAAACATCAGCCCGTCCGCCGCGGCGTGGATCGATCCGTCGGGATCGACTCGTGCCATCGTGGCGCCTTGGTGAGCAGCAACCACCTCGTCGAGTGTGCCATTGATCTCGGCGGTGTCGAGATCGAACCCGAAGTTGCCGACGTAGGCGCGGCCAACTGAGTCGACGACCATGTCGTTGCAATGGAACGTGGCGATCGACGACAGGTCGGCATGCAACACGACCTTCCCACCCTCGACACGCAGCACCGACCGGGCCGTCATCGAGACGATCAGCATCCGGCCGTCGGGCATCCAACCGAGGCCGCTCGGACGATCGGGGAGGGCCAGCTTGACTTCGACGTGGCCGTCGAGGTCGACCGTCTTCACGGCATAGTCGAAGAAGTCGCTGAACCACAGCACGCCGTCGTGCCAGCGCGGAGCTTCTCCGAAGTGCAGGCCCGAGGCCAAGACGCGTACCGTGCTCATGGGTTCTCCTTGATCGTTGTCACTCGACTCGTGCAGCGCCATCGACGGCGTGTACGACCCATCCGTCGGTGATCGCTCCCGGCTCGGTCAGGGCGACGATGCATCCTCCGAAACCGCCTCCGGTCATTCGCGCCCCGAAGACGCCCGGCTGGCGGATCATCCGCTCGACGGCGGCGTCCATCACCGGTGTCGAGATCTGATACAGATCGCGAAGGCTCGCGTGGCTGGCTACCACCAGTTCTCCCGCGGCGCGTAGATCTCCGGAGCGCAGTGCGGCGGCGAAGTCACGCGTGCGCTCGTTCTCTTCGACGACGTGCAGCGCGCGGGCTCGGATGATGGCGTCGGGGATCGACATCACGTCGTAGGGGCTGGCACTACGCAGCGGGCCGATGAGCTTTTCGGCGTCTGCACATTCGGCGACACGGTCGGCGTAGGCGCTGCCGACCAGCGTTCGGTGCACGATGAACTGGACGACGATCTCGAGCTCATCGGGGATCTTGACCGGCTCGATGGTCAGGTCACCGCAGTCGATCAGTAGCGCATGGCCGGCTACCCCAGCCGCGACCGTCAGTTGATCCATGATCCCGCATGGCACGCCGGACGCGCTGATCTCGGCGCGGCGGCAGAGCTCCGCCAAACCGACGGCGTCGCCCGAGAAACCGAGTGCCAGCGCGACCGCCACCTCCAACGCTGCGCTGCTCGACAGGCCGGCGCCGATCGGGATGTTCGTCGAAACCGTTCCGGCGATGCCCCTGCTCGGGCGCATCTCGGCGACCACGCCGGCGACGTACTTGGCCCACTGCGGCTGAACGGCTGCGAGATCCTCGATGTGCAGATCGAGCACGGTCGGGTTCGGGTCGTCGTCGGAGCGCAGCGACACCGTATCGGCAGGCGAGCATCGGATCTCGGTCCAGCGGTCGATGGTCATCGGCAGCACCAGACCGCCGGTGTAATCCGTGTGCTCACCGATCAAGTTGACGCGCCCCGGCGCACGGACGTGGATGGTCATGCGAGGTTCAGCGCCGCGCTCACTCGCTCGAGCAGACCGATGTCGAACGGGGCACGCAGCGAGATGTTGATCTGATCCGCACCTGCATCGATGTACTTGCCGATGTGGTCGAGGATCTCCTCATCGCTGCCGGTCAACACACCAGGGCGGACGAGGTCGGCGATCGCACCGAACTGGTGTCGGAGGTTGGCATCGTCGGACGCGATCCCGACGTTGATCGCGCAGCGGATCTCCGCCGCGTCGCGTCCCGCGCTGTCGCAGAAGCCATGCAGCACCGAGCGCTTGTGGGCGAACGTGTCGGGGCCGATGAAGGGCACGTTCCAACCATCTGCATACTTCGCGGCAATCTTCAAGGTTCGCTTCTCGCCGCCACCACCGATCCAGATCGGGAGCTTGGCCTGTACCGGACGCGGCTCGTTGCGCGCGTCGGTCAACGTGAAGTACTTGCCCTCAAAATCCGCGACGTCGTCGTGCAGCAACCCGCGCAGGCATTGCACACCCTCCTCGAGCTGATCGAGGCGAACCTTGGCCTCGGGGAACGGGATCCCGTAGGCGTCGTATTCGACCTTTGCCCAGCCGGCACCGATGCCGATCTCGGCACGTCCACCCGAGAGCAGGTCGATGGCAGTGATGGCCTTGGCCAGCACCGCGGGATGGCGGTATCCGATCGAGTACACCAACGACCCGCAACGAACTTTGGAGGTCGCGCAAGCCAGCGCGGCATGCATGGTGACGGCTTCCAAGCAGGCGGCATCGTCGGGTCTGCCGGTAGCGCCGTAGAAGTGGTCCCAGACCGAGATCCAACCAAAGCCGAGGTCTTCGATGCGTCGCCACACGGAGCGCAGCTCGTCGGGTGTCGTGTGCTGCAAGCCGATGTGGGCACCGAACAGAGTCATGACCCGAAGGTAGCCGAGCTGGACCGCAGCAATCGGCCTCGACACTCGTACTCGGCGACCTGCTAATGAGTGGGCATGCCAGGCCCTCTCTCCGGTTACCGCATCATTGAGTTGGCAGGCATCGGCCCGGGGCCGTTCGCGGCGATGATGTTGGCCGACATGGGGGCCGAGGTGATCAGAGTCGAACGTGCTGCGGCGGTCAGAGGTCCGGCGCCGGACACGCCGAACTTCGATGTGTTGCTCCGCGGGCGTCGCAACATCGCCATCGACTTGAAGCATCCCGACGGTGTCGCCACGTTGCTCGACCTTGCCGCATCGGCAGATGCACTGATCGAAGGGTTTCGCCCTGGAGTCATGGAGCGACTGGGCCTCGGGCCGGAGGAATGCCTGCGAAGAAACCCGCGCCTGGTCTTCGGTCGCATGACCGGTTGGGGGCAGTCCGGCCCGTATGCCAATTCGGCCGGGCACGACATCAACTACATCTCGTTGGCTGGTGCGCTCGCCCACTTCGGGCGTGACGGACAGGCACCCGTGCCGCCACTCAACATGGTCGGCGACTTCGGCGGCGGCGGCATGTTCTTGGCCTTCGGCGTGGTCTGCGCGCTCCTGGAAGCACAACGCAGCGGCAACGGTCAGGTCGTCGACGCAGCGATGGTCGATGGGGCGGCCACGCTGATGAGCATGTTCTGGGCGTTCAAGACCATCGGCCTGTTCGACGAGAATCGGCGGGGAGCGAACCTGCTCGATACGGGGGCGCACTTCTACGAGGTCTATCGCTGTGCCGACGGAACCTATGTCTCGGTGGGCTCGATCGAGCCGCAGTTCTACGCCGAACTGCTACGCCTGACCGGTCTCGAAGGCGACTCCGAGTTCTCTCAGCAGATGGACAAGTCGGCGTGGCCGCGGCTCAAGCTGCGCCTCGCCGAGCGGTTCGCGACCAAGACTCGCGACGAGTGGTGTTCGTTGATGGAAGGCACCGACGTCTGCTTTGCGCCGGTCCTGACGATGAGCGAGGCCGCACAGCACCCACACAACGTCGAGCGTGGCACGTTCGTCGAGATCGCCGGGACAACCCAGCCCGCGCCCGCGCCGAGGTACTCGAGAACACCCGGCGAGATCGGCTCGGCGCCCGCTCATCCCGGTCAGCACACTGCAGAAATTCTGCGCGACTGGGGCTTCGATGCCGCCAGAATTGATGCACTGCTCGCTAGCCACGCGGTCGTTGCTGCGTGATCCGGCCACTGTGCCGGCATCGAAGGGAATCCTGAATGGGAACACTGGTCTGCTTTCATGCTCATCCGGACGACGAGTCGATCAGCACTGGCGGCTCGCTGGCCCGAGCGAGCGCGGAAGGCCATCGGGTGGTCGTGGTGATCGCCACCGACGGCGCCTACGGCGAGGTGCCCGACGACCTCGCCGAGGGCGAGACGTTGGTCGATCGGCGACGTTCCGAGGCGGCCCGCTCGGCCGCTGCCCTCGGCGTTCACCGTCTGGAATGGCTCGGCTACAAAGACAGCGGGATGACGGGCTGGGAACAGAACCAGGATCCGTTGTCATTTCTCCAAGCGCCCCTCGATGAAGCCGCGCAGCGACTGGCCGAGATCTTTCGCGAAGAGCGCGCCGACGTGGTCACCGTCTACGACTGGCACGGCAACTACGGCCACCCCGATCACATCAAAGTGCACACGGTCGGTCATCGTGCTGCCGAACTGGCCGGTGTCGAGCGTGTCTTCGAAGCAACGATGAATCGCGAGCACATCGTCCGTCTGGTCGAAATGGCTCGAGCAGCCGGCGCGCCGATCGGTGACGAGGAGTTCGATCCCAACGCCGGTGCCGACGACGGCAACCCGTTCGGGATGTCCGAGGCCGACCTGACCCTTGCCGTCGATGTCACGGAGTACCTGCAGGCCAAGCGTCAATCGTTACGGGCTCACCGCAGCCAGATCACCGACACCAGCTTCTTCCTGGAGATGCCCGACGACGCCTTCTCGACGGCCTTCGGCACCGAGTGGTACATCGAAAAAGGTGTCGAGCCAGGCATGCGCACGGGCTGGTTGTTCGAATGACCCGGCTGCACCTCGTCCGACATGGACGCGCCGCCGCCGGTTGGAACACCGATCCCGACCCGGGGCTCGATGCACTCGGGCTGGAGCAGGCCGCCGCAGTCGCGGCTCGTCTTGATCAGCTCGGTCCACTGCCCGTACTCAGCAGTCCGCTGCGCCGCTGCCGTGAGACCGCGGCGGTGCTTGCCGAGGGATGGCACGTCGAGGTGCGCATCGACCCTGCCGTGGCCGAGATCCCCTCGCCGGAGGGTGTTGCCATGGCCGATCGCGTCGACTGGTTGCGTGAGGCCATGTCCGGCACCTGGACCGAGCTCGGCGCACGTTACGTGGCGTACCGCGACCAGGTCGTGAGCTTTCTCGCCGCGCTCGACAACGATTCGGTGGTGTTCAGCCATTTCATCGCGATCAACGTCGCAATCGGCTCTGCGCTCGGGGATGACCGTCTGGTCGTCCGCAGCCTCGACAACTGCTCCGTCACGGTCATCGACGTCGTCGAAGGTGCGTTACAGCTTGTTGAAAGTGGCCACGAGGCCGACACCTTGATCAGGTAATCGACACGGCGCGTGGCAGACTTCCCACTGTGAAGCCGATCCGTGGTGCCGTTGTCGTCCTGATGGCTTTCACGATGGCCGCATGTAGCAGCAACGCCGCGAAGACGACCGACTCCGGCTCGACGTCGTCGATCGCGCTCGTCACGTCGACCTCGTCTGTCGACGTTGCCACGACGACGACCACACCGGTCACGACGTCGACCTCCACGTCCACGACTTCGACGACGTCGACCTCCACATCGACAACGACCAGCACGACGGTGGCGCCCGGCGCTGAGTTGGTGCTGCGCACCAACGGTCTCGGCGATGCGGCGTTCGGTGCCGAGCCAGACGGCGTCGTCGCCTACGTCTCGGCGATCATCGGTGCGTCGACGGTCGACAGCGGCTGGATCGATCCGTTGTCGGTGGGCGCCTGCCCGGGCACTGAGTTCCGTCAGGTCTCGTGGGGCGACCTCGTGCTGCAGTTCAGCGATGTCAGCAGCGTCACGTCCGGCCGTCGGCACTTCTTCTCCTACCAGTACGGGCCGGCCTTCGGAGCCGCGATCGCACCTGCGGGCCTGAAGACCGACTCCGGGATCGGTGTCGGTTCCACGGTTGCCGAGCTGACGGGCACCTACCCCAACGTGGTCATCAATCCCGGTACTGACCTGGGTGGCCCGAACTTCCTCGTCAACGATGGGCTCGCCGGATTCCTCACTGGGATCACTCCGACCGATACGGTGACGTCGGTGCTCGGCGGGCAAGGCTGCGG
Organism: Ilumatobacteraceae bacterium; assembly: GCA_025358075.1. GTDB lineage: Bacteria > Actinomycetota > Acidimicrobiia > Acidimicrobiales > Ilumatobacteraceae > JAENVT01. The sequence goes on along the minus strand of JANYKU010000076.1, from coordinate 13,055 downwards.
CGAGTAAGCGTGTCATGGTTGGGATCGAGGAGGTGAGCGCCAGATGAAGCGAATGCTGCCGGTGACGGAGCTGGCCCGCGATGAGCGGTTTTCACGAATGCGCATCGAAGACGCCGTCTTCGACCCCCGCAACCTCGCGCCCAGTGCGCAGCGCAACACGTTGGCCACGACCTACGAGAACGCATCCGACAACGCTCGTGGCCTCATGCACGGGATCTTCGTGGGAGAGATCCAGGCGCTGGAGGGCGCCGGCCGCACCTGTTTCGACTTCGACCTCGGCGACGGGCGCGATCAGGCACCGTTCGGCCTGAAGCTCGACATGGCCAGGCAGTGTTGGGACGAGGCCCGGCACGTCGAGATCAGCGTCAAGCTCGGCGAGCACATGGGGTCGGAGATCGGCGAGTTCGCCGAGCAGACCCTGCTCTACGAAGCAGCGTGCAACCCCGACCCGGTGCTGCGCCTCACAGGCGTGAACCGTGCGCTCGAGGGGCTGGCGATCGACGTCTTCAAGACGATGCACGATTTCGGTACCGTGCTCTCCGATCCCGTCCTGGCGTTCGCCGAAGACTGGATGCTCGCCGACGAGGTCACTCACGTGAAGATGGGCAGCGACTGGCTGCGCCGCCTCACGGCCCAGGATCCGCAACGTCAGAAAGAGGCGCTCGACTTCCAGAAGGCGGTCGACAAGCTGTTCAGCTTCGGAGGGTTCCGCGGCGAGCGTGACGAGAACCCGGTGCACCTCGCTCGCAACTTCCGTCGGCTCGCCGGGTTCTCGGAAGAAGAGATCAGCGAGCTGGTCGACATCACCGCGGGGGCGTTCCAAGAGGCCCAGGCGCAGCAGGCGTCTCGGGCAGCAGTGGCCACGCAAGGCTGATCGCCCTGAGCGCTCTGATCGCCGTGGCGGTACGCGACATCCACGCGAACTTCGCGTGGTTCGTGATCATCGGCAATGGCCTAGCGGGCGCTTGGGCGCTGACCGCCAACTGGTTACCGCAGATGCGCACGCGTGCCCTGTGGTGGTTCGTCGCCATTGCCGAGTTCACGGTGTTCATCCAGGTCACGCTCGGCGTGATCTTGGTCAACAAGTACAAGTTCCGCTTCCCGAAGTTCCATGCGTTCTACGGATTCGTGGCGATCATCGCCATCGCCATCATCTACTCGTACCGAGTGCAGATGAAGCATCGGCTGTACCTGCTGTACGGCTTCGGGGGACTGTTCATCGCCGGGCTCGGGATCCGGGCGATGTTGGTCGGCCAGGCTCGCTGACCCGCGGATCAGCGCAGGTTTTCTTCCAGTGCGTCGAGGGCCATCGACAGCTGCGCGGGCATCTTTCCGTCGAACATCGAGTAGTGCTCGCGGATCTGCGGGATGGCCTCACGCCAACCGGGTGTGTCGACGGTGAGCAGGGTGTTCAGATCGTCGTCGCTGACCATGAGACCATCGGTGTCGAACCCATCGACTGTCGGCAGCAGACCGATCGGTGTCTCGACAGCATCGATCCCGCCCGCCACTCGTTCGAACACCCACTTGAGCACGCGACCGTTCTCGCCATAGCCGGGCCACAGATACCGACCGTCGCCGTCGCGGCGGAACCAGTTGACGAAGAAGATCTTCGGCAGGTTGGCGGCAGCGGTGTTCTTGCCGATGGCCAGCCAGTGGGCGAAGTAGTCGGCCATGTTGTAGCCGCAGAACGGCAGCATCGCCATGGGGTCGAAGCGCAGCCTGCCGACCGCACCCTGCTGGGCAGCCGTGGTCTCGCTGGCCATGATCGAACCGAGGAACACACCATGCTCCCAATCGAAGGCCTGAGTGACCAACGGAACCGTGGTGCGGCGGCGGCCGCCGAACAAGATTGCGCTGATCGGTACGCCGGCCGCGTCTTGCCATTCCGGAGCAATCGATGGGCACTGGGCAGCGGGAGCGGTGAATCGAGCGTTCGGGTGCGCTGCAGCAGTCGTCGAGTCGGGCGTCCACTCCTGGCCCCGCCAGTCGATGGCTCGTTTTGGCGGTTCGTTGCTCATGCCTTCCCACCACACATCGCCGTCGGAGGTCAGCGCGGTGTTGGTGAAGATGCAGTTGCCCCACAAGGTCTTCATCGCGTTGGCGTTGGTGTCGTAGCCGGTGCCGGGAGCGACACCGAAGAAGCCGGCCTCCGGGTTGATCGCATAGAGCCGGCCATCGGCGCCGAACTTCATCCAGCAGATGTCATCGCCGATGGTCTCTGCTGTCCAGCCGGCGATCGTCGGCTGAAGCATGGCCAGGTTGGTCTTTCCGCACGCCGACGGGAAGGCGGCGGCGATGTACTTCGACTCGCCGACCGGGTTGGTGAGCTTGAGGATCAACATGTGCTCGGCCAGCCAGCCGTCGTCGCGGGCCATCACCGAGGCGATTCGTAGCGCGAAGCACTTCTTGCCGAGCAGGGCGTTGCCGCCGTACCCCGACCCGTACGACCAGATCTCACGCGACTCCGGAAAGTGGACGATGTACTTGTTGTCGGGATCGCAGGGCCACGGGGTGCTGGCCTCGCCGGGCGCCAGCGGAGCGCCGACACTGTGGACGCATGGGACCCAGGTGTCGTCACCGAGACTGTCGAGCGCTGCCTGACCCATTCGGGTCATGATCCGCATGCTGACCGCCACGTAGGCACTATCGGTGAGCTGCACCCCGATGTGGGCGATCGGAGAGCCCAGCGGGCCCATGCTGAACGGCACCACGTACATCACCCTGCCGCGCATCGCCCCCGTGAACAGCGCTGTCAGCTCGGCTCGCATCTCCGCGGCGTCGCGCCAGTTGTTGGTCGGCCCGGCATCGGCGGGATCCGCCGAACAGATGAAGGTGCGATCCTCGACGCGGGCCACATCGCCCGGGTCGCTGTGTGCCCAGTAGCTGTTCGGCCGCTTGGCCTCGTCGAGTTGGGTGAAGGTGCCCGCATCGACGAGCTCGTGGCAGAGTCGCTCGTATTCATCTGCGGAGCCGTCGCACCACATCACCGAGGCCGGCTGCAGGATGGCTTCCCACTCATTCACCCAGGCTTTCAAGCGTTCGTTTGTCGTTGAAGCACCCATCGGAAGTCGACTCCTTGGAACCGCCGCGCGCTGCGCCGGATCGCACGACAAAAGGGTACCTTCAGGCGCCTGGAGTGGTCATATCCGCTTCGGAGCCGAGGCGGAGCTTGGTCGCCCGACCAGCGTCATCGATGTTGAACACAACCCGTTGACCCTGGCGCAACATGCGAAAGATCGAACCCTCGAGGGCGTTTTCGGCGAGGTCGAACTCGGCGAGCGTGGTGTCGCTGACGACACTGCCATCACCCGTCTGCGGGTCGTAGCTCTTGATGACGCCTTGCACGCCTGGCCTCAGCCGGCCTTGACGATCTTGCCGCTCTTGATGCAACCGGTGCAGACGTACAGCCGCTTCGGCGCGCCGCCGACGAGGGCCTTGACACGCTGGATGTTCGGATTCCAGCGACGCTTGGTGCGTCGATGGGAGTGCGACACGTTCATACCCCAGCTGGGGCCCTTGCCACACACTTCACATACTGCTGCCATGATGGTTCTTCCTCGACGAGATCAAACGAGCCTGGAGATGCTACCAGTGAGTGGTCTCCATCGACACTCCCGCACTGAGCCACTCGGCCGGCCCGACGGGTGAGGCTCAACGATCGGGCAGGGGATGCCCCTAATGTGTCGACGTGCCCACATTGGAGCGGTTCAGCCCCGAAGCATTGCGTAGCACGGTCATCACCTTCCGCGACACCTTGAAGCTCCACGCCCCGGGAATCAATCGGCTGAACGTCTATCCGGTGCCCGACGGCGACACCGGCACCAACATGGCCAGCACGCTCGATGCCGTTGTCGCCGAGCTCGACCTGGCGGGCACCGGACTGGAGCCGACCTGCAACGCGATCAGCCACGGGAGCCTGATGGGTGCACGCGGCAACAGCGGGGTCATCCTCAGCCAGATCCTGCGCGGGCTGGTCGGTACGTTGAAAGACGCCACCGACCTGACCGCGACGAAGGTTGCCGAAGCGTTGAAGGCTGCGTCCGCGGCCGCGTATCTGGCGGTGCTCAAGCCGATCGAGGGCACGATCCTCACGGTCGTTCGCGAGTCGGCCGACGCGGCAGCGGCGGCAGCGGCCGCCGGCGCCAGCCTCGTCGGCATGCTGCGCGCCGCTCGCGCTGCGGGGAAGGTGGCGCTCGACAACACGCCCGAACTGCTGTCCGTACTGAAGGATGCCGGCGTCGTCGACGCTGGCGGGGCCGGGTTTCTGCTGCTGCTCGACGCGGCCCTGTTCGTGGTCGACGGCGAGCCGCTGCCAGAGCCCGACGAAGGTGACGGGCCGTCTCCCGATCAGCTCACCCTGATCTCACGCCGGCACTCGCAAGATGGCGACCTCGACGTCAGCGAGCAGCGATATGAGGTGATGTACTTCGTCGATCTGCTCGACGATCGCATCCAAGCGTTCAAAGAGGCGTGGGGCGAGATCGGCGACTCGATCGTGGTCGTCGGCGGCGACGGACTGTGGAACTGCCACGTCCACACCAACGACATCGGCGCGGCGATCGAAGTGGCATTGCAGTTGGATGGCCGTCCGAAGCAGATCCGTGTCACCGATCTGTTCGAGGACGTCGCTGAAGAGCACGCTGCTCGCGAAGCGGCGATCAGGGCAGGCCACGGTCATTCCGCGGCCGGGTTCGGCCTGCCCGCCGTTACCTGTGCAGTGGTCGCAGTTGCCAGCGGCGACGGGTTGGTCGAGTTGTTCGCCCAGCTCGGCGTGCAGGGAGTGGTCACGGGTGGCCAGACGCTGAACCCGTCAACAGCGGAGCTGCTCGCCTCCGTCGAGGCGGTCAATGCCTCTGAAGTCATCGTCCTCCCCAACAACAAGAACATCATCGCCGTTGCCGAGCAGCTCGACGCGCTGACAACGAAGTCGGTGAGGGTCGTTCCGACCACCTCGATGCCTGCTGCCCTTGCAGCATTGGTCGTGTACGACCCTGAGGCCGATGCCGACGTCAACCTCGAAGAGATGACCGAGGCGGCGCAGTCGGTGGCTACCGGCGAGGTCACCCAGGCGGTGCGCGACGCCCCGAGCGATTCCGGCGCCGTCAGGGCAGGAGATTGGATCGGACTCGTCCGCGGCGACGGAATCGTGTCGGTCAGCTCATCGCTCGACGATGCGGTCAACGACCTTCTCGATCACCTCATCACCTCAGACCGTGAGATCGTCACCGTGATCACCGGCGTTGACGCGACGACGGCCAACACCGATGCGTTGCTCTCGTGGCTCGCCGAGCACCATTCCGATGTGCAGGTCGAAGTGCACCGTGGCGGGCAGCCGCTGTACCCGTACCTCTTCGGCGTGGAATGACCGAACCGCTGGCGCTTCGCGACCTCGACGCAATCGGTGTCGACCGGATCAAGGGCGTCGGCGACAAGAAGCTGGCGTCGCTGCACGAGGTCGGGATCCACACCGTGCTCGACCTGCTGACCACCTATCCGCGCCGTTGGGTCGACCGCACCAACGAGGCCAGGGTCAGCGATCTGCTACCAGGGCAGGAGGCGCTGGTTTTGGTCAGCGTGCGCAGCGTCGCCAAGCGAATGATGCGCAATCGCCGAACGATGGTCAACGTGGTGGTCGGCGACGGCAGCGGTCGGCTGCAAGTGGTGTTCTTCAACCAGCCGTGGCGCGAGAAACAACTCCGCGAGGGATTGCAGGTTGCACTGTTCGGCAAGGCCGAGGTCTACCGCGGTGGGTTGCAGATGACGAACCCCGTCGTCGATCTGATCGGCGACCGAACCGGGCGGATCGTGCCGGTCTACCCGCAGAGCGAGAAGGCCGCGCTGATGACGTGGGAGATCGCCGGGTGGGTGGAAGACGCGCTGCGGAAGTGTTCACCACGTGGCATCGCCGACCCGGTTCCCGAGTCGACTCGACGTCGTTTCGGATTGATCGGTCGGGGCGCGGCCTTTCAGTCGATCCACAACCCGGAGACGATCGCCGAGAAGGAGCAGGCCCGTCGGCGACTGGCCTTCGATGAGCTGATGCGGGTGCAGACGGCGCTCGTGATGCGCAAACGTCTGCTGGAGCGCGAGTCGAAAGCGATCCGTCACACCACCGGTGGCGAGTTGACGGCTCGGCTCTATGCCGCCCTGCCATACGAGCTCACCGCTGCGCAGCGCCGCGTGATCGCCGAGATCGAGAAGGATCTGGCCGGCCCGCACCCGATGCATCGACTGCTGCAAGGCGATGTCGGCTCCGGCAAGACCTTGGTCGCCGTCAGCGCGATGCTCACGGCCGTTCAGGGCGGGCACCAAGGTGCGTTGATGGCGCCGACCGAGGTGCTTGCCGAGCAGCACGTCGCCGCGGTTCGGCAGATGCTCCATGGGGTCACCGTTCCCGCCCACAACCTGTTCGGCGATCGACCGCTTCGTGTCGAGTTGTTGACCAACCGCGTCACCGGCAACGAGCGACGTGATGTGTTGGCCGGTCTTGCCGACGGGTCGGTCGACATCGCCATCGGCACGCATGCCCTCATCCAAGAAGGTGTCCGCTTCCACAGTCTTGGTGTCGTCGTGATCGACGAGCAGCATCGCTTCGGGGTCGAGCAACGCGCTGCATTGCGGTCGAAGGGCGACGACGACGCCGTACCCGACGTGTTGGTGATGACGGCGACGCCGATCCCGCGCACTGCGGCCATGACCGTGTACGGAGACCTCGACGTCAGCGTGCTCGACGAGATGCCGCCCGGCCGCACACCGATCGTCACCAAGTGGGCCGACGGCCCGCTGATGGAGCAAGGTGCGTGGGCGACGGTTCGCGAAGAGGTGGCTGAGGGACGCCAGGCCTACGTCGTCTGTCCGCTGATCGACGAGAGCGAGAAGCTCGAGGTGGCCAGCGCCCAGGAGACGTTCGACCGACTCGCGGCGGGCGAGTTGAAGGGTCTCAGGCTCGGCCTCCTCCATGGCCGCTTGCGGTCCGCCGAAAAGGAGTCCGTGATGGACAAGTTCCGGCGCGCCCAGCTCGACGTGCTGGTAGCGACGACCGTGATCGAGGTCGGAGTCGACGTGCCGAACGCAACGGTGATGGTGATCCTCGATGCCGACCGATTCGGCATCGCCCAACTGCACCAGTTGCGTGGCCGAGTCGGTCGCGGCCGTCACGCCTCGACGTGCTGGTTGGTCACGACCGAGTCGCCCGATGGAAACCCGCGCGTGGAGGCACTCGTTGCATCCACCGACGGGTTCGAACTGGCCGAGGTCGATCTCGAACTCCGCGGTGAGGGAACGATCATGAACACCGCGCAGAAGGGTCGCAACGACCTCAAACTGGCATCGCTCCGTCGTGATCGTGAGCTCGTGTCGCTGGCTCGCGACGCTGCCTTCGAGATCGTCGATGCCGATCCACTCCTCGAGAACCACCCCGTCCTGCTCGACGAACTGCGCCTGTTGTTCAGCTCGGAGGACGAAGAGTTCTTGTTCAAGAGCTGACCGGGGCCTGTTTCCCCAGTTCAGTGACTAGATTGAGGCTATCCAGTCCGCAATTGGTCCGCAATTTCCCAGGCGGAGGCGATCGCCGTGCGGATCCGGTCCTGGTCACCAGGCCACAGCGACGCGTACGTTTGCAGCGTGATGGTGGGGGAGTTGTGCCCCATCGCGTCGGCGACGGCCTTGACGCTGCAACCTGCTGAGATAAGCGACGAGGCGAAGGCGTGACGTAGCCAATGGAACCGGAGCGCACCAGCCTCGAGCCCGGTACGGACCTGAGCCCGGCGCCATTGCCAATTGAACGCGTTGTCCGACAGGTACTCGCCGTCACGGTGCAACAGCACGCCGTCGCGGCCAGGCCCGAACTGTTGAACGTGTGCGGCCAATACCTCGAGCACGGCCGCCGGTATGGGGATCGCCCGGACACTCGCGCTCGTCTTCGTGTCGGTCAGCCTCATCGCCGTCGAGCGGCCGTCGAGCTGGCGTCGGACGTTGACGGTGCGCCGCAAGAAATCGACATCACTGACGAACAGACCCTGCACCTCACCGGCCCGCAGGCCGACATGCGCGCCGAGCACGATCGCCGCACGGAATGACGGGTCCGCGGCGTCGATCAACGCGCGCACCCGGTCGGGCGGAAGGATCACGAGCTCCGACTTCACCGTCGGCAGTTTGATCTTCATCGTCGGATCGACCGAGATGATCCCGTCGGCGAGCGCCGAGCGCATCACCGACCGGAAGTGTTGGAACGTCGTGCGCACGGTGCCGGGTGCGAAGTTCGTCGACAGCTTGACGATGAACGCCTCGACGTCACCGCGGCGGATCGCGGTCAGTGGGCGAGTGGTCCCGAAATGGTCCTCAGCCCGCTTGAGTGCGCCTGTGGCGAGCGCTACCGTGCGGTCTCGCCAGATCTGTCGCGCTAGGTGTGTGGCGATGTACTGCCCGAGTGTGATCTTCACCTCGTCGGCCGTCAGGTAGGTACCTCGTGCGAGGGCGACGCGCTGCTCGGCCTCCCAACGTTCGGCGTCGAGCTTGCGGGCGAATTGCTTGGTCCGCTCAGGACCGCCAGGATACTCGCGGACACGGGCTCGGTAGGTGCCGTTTGCTCGGCGGTCGATGCTCATGACTGAATCTCCTGCTCTAGGAATCCGCGGCGCCGCGCCTCGGCAATCCACCGGCCTGCAGTTGCCATGCTGACTTGGCATTCGTTCTTCACTGCAGCGAGCAACTGCCGACGGCTTGTGTCATGCCCGGGCCGCTCGGCCGTCTGCGCATCCCGATACGCCTTGGCCGCCGCGACGAGATTGAAGTCTCTGATCCGAGATCCAGGAGCGGCTCCCGTCGCCAGCTTCGCCGTTGTCTTGTGAGCGGGGCCATCGACGGGTTTGAACACGGACCCGTCGCGCTGGTACCGCACCGCGGCGGTGTGGATCGCCTGCCGCTTTATGTCCTCGTAGTGCAACTCTCGCCCCATCGCCGCGCCGATGTCGGGTCCGCCTGGCTTGGGCGTCACGGTCAACTTGATGACCTTCGGTTGCGGGTCGGGATCCTCCATATCGGTGAAGATCACGCCCTCCACGAACCACTTCAAATCGTGCACCTCGAACTTGATATGCCAGGGCACAAGGGCCGCCGTGTCGTCGTCGATGCGACGTATCACGCCGCTACCGAACGGCGCCGCCGGGGTCTTCACGGTGATGTTCATGTCCTCACGCTATCACGTCTCAAGTTGAGAATGCGTCACTGTGAGAATGAAGGGAATGGTGGCATGGTGAGAGTCATGGCGAACGTACTACTCGACAAACATGATCTGTCCGAAGAGTGGCAGATCCCCGAAAGCACTCTCGATCAGTGGGCGTACCTCGGCAAGGGACCCGCGTACATCAAGATCGGCCGACACCGCCGCTATCGACGCGAAGACATCGAAGCGTGGCTCGACGCCAATCGACACGGCCAGGCGGAAACGTGAAACGCCAGCCGGGGAGGGCTGGCGTTCCGAATGATCAGCTGGACGGCGGATCCACTGACGAGCGTACCAGCCTCGCGGACCGCAGCAAGCACACCTCAACGCAGCTCGATCCGCGGCGGCTGGTCACTCAGGTCGAGATCCTCGACCTCGCCGACGCGCTGTTCGGCCACGAGCCGTTCGGGGTCGTCGACGACGAGAGCGGCACCCGATGGGTCTGTATTCGTTGCGGCCATCGCGACGCCAACGGTGGCACCGCGAACTACCTCGCCGACGGCTGGCGGTGGCGCTGCCATCGATGCCGCTTCACCGGCACCCGCATCGCCCTCGAACGTGCCGTGCTCGAAGACGCCGACGCTTTGGGTGAGCTATACAAGATCCTCGCCGACCGCGAGATCTCGGTATGAGTGCGCCGTGGAACACCGACCACGACGGCCGGCACGCCGACGCCGCGGTAGCGAATGACGGCCACGACCCGGAGTCGATGGACGCGCTGATCCGCGAGCACGACGAATCATCACTCGCGAATGATCGAAGTCGGATCCCGATTTCGTTCCTGACCCTCGCCGACCTCGCCGAGATGCCGCCGCCGCAGTACCTAGTCGGTGGTCTGCTCGACCTCGACTCCATCGCCCTGATGTACGGCCGCCGTGGAGCTCACAAGTCGTTCTTGGCGGTCGACATGCTCGCCAGCGTCGCCAGTGGCATACGATGGCACGGCCGCACCGTAGAGCTCGGCCCGGTGGTGTACGTCGTCGCCGAGGGCGTCTCCGGGCTCGGCCAACGCTTCGACGCTTGGTATCTGGCGCATCCGAACCAGCAACCGAGCGGCGATATCTACCTCTACCCAAAGTCGCTCAACCTGCTGTCGCCGGCCAACGTCGGCGCGTTCGCTGACGCCTGCGCGGCGGTAGGCGCCCGACTCATCGTGCTCGACACCTTGGCGCGATGTTTGGTCGGTGGCGACGAGAACAGCGCCAAGGATGCCGGGCTGGCAGTGGAGCAACTCGACGTCATCCGGCGCCGTACCGGCGCATGCGTCATGCCGATTCACCACTCCGGCAAGGACGGCACGAAGGGTGGCCGCGGATCCACGGCATTCGAGGCCGCGGCCGACACGGTGCTCGAGGTCGGGTCTGCCGACAACGTCGTCACCATCACCACGACGAAGAGCAAGAACCACGCCGAGCCGCGGCCGATCCGACTGCGAGCAACGCCGGTCGGGTCGAGCGTGGTCATCGCCGACTACTCGCCGGATGGTGCGGAGATGCCCGAATCAGCGGTCGCCACACTGCGCGCACTGAGTGAGATAGAGACCCCTGGGGGTGTTCCTTCGTCGCGTTGGCGGATGGCAGTAGATATCCCTGATCGGACCTTCTACAACCACGTGAAACGCCTACTCGATGAGGGTCTGACTGAGAACGTTGGCAGCACCAAAATGCCCCGCTACCAGGTAACTCCGACCGGTACTGCCATCGCTGCCACGGTACTGCCATGACAAGGCTGGCAGTACTGCCTGCCACCACCTCCCCTCTATTAGGAGGTGGCAGCGTGGCAGTAACTCACGCCGAGACGGAAGACCCATACGAACAGGACGACCTCGATCGCGACGTTGAACGCCTCATTGCTCAACGCCGAGCACGTGAACAGCGAGGCGAGACGTGACCGAGGTCCGTTTTTTCCATGTCGCTCGATGCGTCAGACCGTGCCGTCTTGAAAAGAACCTGCGGAGCGAAACGGGGGGACCTCGATGAGCGGTCCTCGATCGACTGTGGCGTGGCAGCAAGCGCGCTTGCGGGTCCTCGCCGAGGAATCCGCGTGCCACATTTGCGGCGGGACGCTGTTCGTCGCCCGGTCGAAACATCCGCAGTCGCGTTCGGTCGACCATGTCGTGCCGTTGGTGCTCGGCGGTTCGTTGCTCGATCGCCGGAACTTGCGCTTGGCGCACTACGGCTGCAACAGCTCTCGCGGGGCGAAGGCGCCTCGCCCTAGCCGAAGCGAGGACTGGTGAGCGGGCCGCGGTCCAATCACGCGGCCGTGTCGGCCCTCATGGCCTCGTTGCGGCAGGACGGCGCGCTCGACACCCATGACGAGGCTCTCGGTCGTCTGGCGTTGACGCTGGCCAAGGCGCTCGACGAGGGCGCCGGCATGGCAACAGCGGCCGTGTCGAAGGAACTGCGGGCAACGCTCGCCGAGTTGACGCGCGAGGAGGTGGACCCTGATGCAAACGATCCGATCTTCGGAGCTGATCTGCCCGCCACGGTTCGGCACCCCGAGAAATCTTGACCGCCCGACGCTCGGGGGTCGCGCTGCCGAGGTCGCCAAGGCGCTCGGCAAACCGTTCATGCCGTGGCAGCAGCACGTCGCCGACGTGGCGCTCGAGTACGACCCTGACACGAGGTTGCTCGTCTACCGCGAGGTCGATTTCGCGGTGCCGCGGCAGAATGCGAAGACGACGACGTTCCTGACGTGGTCGGCGTTGCGGGCGACGCGTTTCGGGCCACGGCAGACGATCGTGTACACGGCGCAATCACGCAAGGCGGCGCTGGCGAAGTGGCGTGATGAGCACGTCCCAGTACTGCAGGCGTCGGCGTTCGGCAAGCGCGGCGCGTTCGAGCTACGCAAGTCGAACGGCAGTGAGGCCGTGGTGTGGCGCAACGGGTCGCTGTACGGCATCGACGCAGCGACGGAGACCGCCGGCCACGGTCCGGTGCTCGACCTCGGCGAGATCGACGAGGCCTGGGCTCACGAGGACGACCGGGGCGAGCAGGCAATGGCCCCGGCGATGATTACTCGCCCATCTGCGCAGCTGTTGGTCGCCTCGACCGCCGGCAACGCCCGGTCGAAGTACTGGTACCGCAAGATCCTCGCCGGCCGCTTGAGCTTCGCGACAGCGGAGTCGACAGCATTCTTCGAGTGGTCCGCAGATGACGACGAAGACCCCGAAGACCCCGTGACATGGCGGGGCTGCATGCCGGCGCTCGGCTTCACGGTGACGGAGGCGACGATCGCCGCCGAGCTCGCCAGAGCGAAGCGCAGCGGCAAGCTCGACCTGTTCCGCCGTGCCTACTTGAACCAGTGGGTCGAGATCCCCGTTCTAGACGAAGGAGGCGCCAAGGTGATTCCGCTGGAGTGGTTCGACGCGTGCATCGACACACGGTCGAAGGTGAAAGGCGACAGGGTGTTCGCCGTCGACCTGACCCCCGACCGTGGTACGGCGTCGATCGTTGTCGTGGGCGATTCGACCCGCGGTGGCACGCATGTCGAGACGATCGAGCACCGACCGGGCGCCGGTACTGATTGGGTGATCACGCGGTTGTCGGAGTTGGTGGCGAGGTGGTCGACGAGGGCGATCACGGCGCATGTCTCCGGGCCCGTTGGCTCGCTGGAGACGGCGCTGGTCGCGACGTTCGGTGACCTGTTCGTACCGATCACCGACAAGGAACTAGCACCAATACCGTTTAGTTAGGTGGTTGGATGGTGGGGTGTGAGGGCTGGGTGGGTCGGGGCCAGTCTCGGTGTCGTGCGCGTTTGACGTGCCACTTGGTGTACTTGCGTTTGATGACGCGCGGGTTGGCGCGGAGCCGGCGGAGCGGGTTGAGTC